>JAPLNJ010001125.1 GCA_026692885.1 Planctomycetota bacterium
CCTTTCCAGGCCGATCGGGACGGTCTTGGAAGACCATCCTACATTAAATTGGGTACGTTATTTCCTGCCGCTCGCCCTACGTCGTCCGAGCCGCCTCGGTCATGGCCGCTACATTCTCCGGCGGAGTGTTGGCACCGACGGTACAGCCGGGACAGAGGACGAAACGAGCTCCGGCGCGGCGGGCGATCCGGATCACCTCGCGGCTCTTGTCCAAGACGACCTGGGATGGAGCCTGGACGAGCACCGAGGACGGATCGAGGTTGCCGAAGACGCAGACGCGGCGGTCGAGTTGCCGAAACGTGGCTTCCAGGTTGTTCCAATGGTCGAGTTCCAGAACCTCGGCGCCGGTGTCGGCCATGGCGGTGACGATTTGGTCGGTCTTGCCACAGATGTGCAGCGACAACAGGCCCTCGCCGAGTTGCTGCTTGTAGAGCCGCTCGAAGGGCTGCGCAAAGCGGTGGTAGATGTCGGGGGAGACCACCGACTGACCCGCCGCCGAGTCGCCGATGGAGGTCAGGTCCGCACCGGCCGCCAACTGAGCCTGGGCGAAGGCGGCGCCGGCCCGCGTGCAGTGCTCCAACGCGGCGTCGATTACGGCCGGATCTACCTCCAGGAGGTCCATCAGGAACTCCTGGGAATCCCGCAACAGGAACAGCAGTCCGAACGGCCCCTGGTCAGCCCGGCCCATGATCGCCAATTCGTCACCGACCTTGGCCCGCAGCCGTCGCGTGGTTTCCAGCCACATCGGCAGCCGGCCGGTGCGCTGCGGATCGGGGAGCGGCAGATCCGGCACGTCGCGCAACGACTGCACCGCCGGCCGCACGGCCCGTGCTGGCTCGTCCTCCGGTAACTCACATCCGGCGCCCAGAGCTTCGGCGAGCGAGCACGTGTCAAAGTCGATGATGATGCAATCGTAGCCGAAGTCATAGGCCGTATCGGCCAAGGCTTGCGCGGCGTGCTCGGGGTCGCTGCGGTACTGGCGTTGGGTGAGGCCCACGTGGCGTGCGGCAAACGGGAAGTTATGCTGCGCCACCGGAACCCGGTCATGCGGTTCCCCCCGGATCGCCGCCAAGGTGCGTTGTCTGCCGTTCATCGCGAAATCTCCTCAATGGAATCCGCAGCACTGCCACGGTCTTTCACGTCTCTCGTTCCCACGCAGAGAGCGTGGGAAAAAATCGTAGGGTGGATGGGCCAAGTACTCGCGGCCCACCATCGAAAGAAAGGCCCTTTTCTTAGAATTGGTGGGCCGCGAGTACTTGGCCCACCCTACCGTGAATCGTGTTTGCACATTTTTTTCACAGCCTCGGAGCGTGGGAACCAGACGGCTATTTCAGGACTGTCGATCCAGCGGTACATCGGCGCGGCGCTTGATGTACCCTACGTGACCGCCGATCCAGCGGTACATCGGCGCGGCGCTTGATGTACCCTACGTGCTATGCTACAGGGAATCGACGCGGCGGCCTCACGACGGTTGGCGGTGCGAATCGACAATAGCCTGCAGTTCCGCCAGATAGCGAGGTTCATCAAACACGCTACCCGCCTGCAACAGATACCACAACTGGCTCGCCACAGCACGGCCAATCTCGTGCCGGAGGTCATGTTGCGAAAGCCCCAGTTTTTCCAGTTGCTGAGCGATCGCCACCACGCCTTGCGGCGCGTCCGAGGCGAGTTGGCGTTCGACGATCGTGTGGATCGTCAAATGCAACTCCGGATCGATGAACTGGCCGTCGTCGCCGACCTGCGCCGGCAAGCCGCCCTTCCGCATGGCCCGGCGCCACTCTGGGTGATACTTCAGGGCGATGTTCCGCGCCGCATGCTCACTGAGTCCTAGCGTCTTCTCTGACATCGATCTGGCTCCCGGTAATTGGCAAAATAGCGACTACTTGTCTTTCGCTGGCGGAGTCGGCTGCCCACGGATAGTGATGAACAGCATGCGCAATTGATGCACAACTTCCGAAAGCATGGCCGACTCGTCCGACGTGAGGTTGCCCTTGGTCTTCTCTTCCAACATGGCCAGGGTGTCGATGCAATGCTTGGCCAAGTCGGGTCGCACGACGGCATGGCCCGCGAGCGGATCCGGGGCTTTTCCCATGGCCGTCATGGCCTGGGCGAACAGCGAGCTCACCAGCAGAGGAAAGGAAGCCGGTGGCAGGCGACCGCCTGCATCGTGGTCTGGGCGCTTCTCGGGCGCGGCCTGTGGCGGATCCTGCTTGACCGCCTCCGCAGCCTGTTTCTCCGCGGCAGCCTGTTTCTCGGCCGCAGCCTGTTTCTCGGCCTCGACTTGACTCTTCCAGTCTTCATCGACAACGAGCTTAGGTTCCTGTTGGTTCTCGCTCACAATTCGACCTCCTGAGCGTTCTCGCTCCGCATGGCGTGACGTTCGATAGCAGCTGCAATGAATCCGGCGAACAGCGGATGTGCCGCCGTCGGCTTAGACTTGAACTCCGGGTGAAACTGCACACCGACAAACCACGGATGGTCCGGCAGCTCCACGACCTCGGCCAGCCGATGGTTGTCGCTGGTGGCGGCGATCAGCAGGCCGTGCGCGACGAACTGCTGGCGATACTGACCGTTGAACTCGTACCGGTGCCGATGGCGTTCGGAAATCAGCAGACGACCGTAGGCCCGCGCCGCGCGGCTCGCCGGGTCCAATTCCGCGGTTTGCGCGCCCAACCGCATCGTGCCGCCTTTGTCGATCACATTCCGCTGTTCGTCCAGCAGGCAGATCACCGGATGATTCGTATTCTTGTCGAACTCCGTGGAATGCGCGCCCTCCAAAGCGGCGACATGGCGGGCGAACTCGATCACGGCACACTGCATGCCCAGACAGATGCCGAAGAAGGGGATCTTCCGTTCGCGGGCGAATCGGATCGCTTCGATCTTGCCTTCGATGCCCCGCTCGCCAAAGCCGCCGGGCACGAGCAGACCGTCGTAACCGGTCAGCAAGCGTTCCGGGCCTTCCCGCTCGACGTCCTCGCTGCGAATCTTGGCCATCCGAACTTGGCAAGCGTGGTGGATGCCGGCATGGTCCAACGACTCATAGATCGACTTGTAAGCGTCGAAATGTTCCGCGTACTTACCCACCACCGCGATCCCGACTTCGTGCTTCGGATTGCGCAGCCGGTGGATCAAGTTGCGCCAGCGATCCAGATTCAACGTGTCCGCGTGCAGGTGCAGCTTCTTGACAATCAGCTCATCCAGTCCGTGATCGACCAAGCTGAGCGGCACTTCGTAAATCGAGAAGTCCTTATCCTTCTCCTCAATGACCGCCTCCAGGGGCACGTTACAGAACAAGCCGATTTTCTGGCGATCCTCCAACGAGATCGACCGCTCGGTGCGGCAGATTAAGACGTCCGGCTGAATACCGATCTGCCGCAGCTGCCCGACCGAGTGTTGTGTCGGCTTGGTCTTCAGTTCGCCAGCCGCTTTCAGGTAGGGCACCAGCGTCAGATGGATGTACAGGCAGTTCTCCTTGCCGATGTCCAGCGAGAACTGGCGGATGGCCTCCAGGAACGGCTGGCTCTCAATGTCGCCCACCGTGCCGCCGATTTCCGTGATCACCACGTCGGTGTCGTCGTCGCCCAACTGGCGGATGACGCTCTTGATTTCGTCGGTGATGTGCGGGATCACTTGCACCGTCTTGCCCAGGAACTCGCCGCGGCGTTCCTTCTCGATGACCGACAAGTAGATCTGTCCTGTGGTGTAATTCGAGTGGCGGGTGAGCGGGCTGTCGGTGAACCGTTCGTAGTGCCCCAGGTCGAGATCCGTCTCGCTGCCGTCGTCCAGGACGTAGACCTCGCCATGCTGGTAAGGACTCATCGTCCCCGGATCGACATTGATGTACGGATCGAGTTTCTGCAACTTCACGCGGAGCCCACGACGCTCCAACAACATCCCAATCGACGCGCTGGTCAGCCCCTTGCCCAACGAACTGACGACGCCCCCGGTCACGAAAATATGTTTAGTCATCTGCGATTGAAGCCTTCCGTGTGATGGACTCTGGCGCGACCGGAAGAAATTGGCCTACCCACAGTAAGCCCAAACGTAAGCGAGGAATGGGCCAGTTGCCGCATCACCTCGCTCACGCTTCGGGTTACTCGATTTCTTCCCGTCGCCCGGCACTCAGCAGCCGTATGTTAGCAGTTCAAAACTCGCCTGACAAATGCCCGATAGTCCTCCGGGGTGTCGATCCCATTGGTCGGCTCATTCACGACGCCGACCAGGATCGTGCATCCTGCCGACAGAACCCGCAACTGCTCCAGATTCTCCAATTTCTCTAGATTAGATCGTGGGATTTCGGTCAACCGCAGCAGGAAATCTCGCCGGTAAGCGTACAGGCCGATGTGCTGGTAGAAGTTCGGCGGATCGGCCGCCAGGAACCGGTCGTCCCAGTCGCGGGCGTAGGGGATAGCGGCGCGGCTGAAATAGAGCGCCCGACCGGAGCTGTCGAACACGACTTTGACGCAGGCAGGATCCTGCAGACGTACGCGGCTGCGGATTGGGGTGGCCAGTGTCGACATCACAGCCTGGGGATTTTCTTCCAAGAGTCGGATCACCAAATCAATGGCGGAGCCAGCGATTTCGGGTTCGTCGCCTTGGACGTTGACGATGATGTCGATGTCGGGCATGGAACGCGCTACCTGGGCGACTCGGTCGGTGCCGCTGGCCGCGGCCGGATCGGTCATCCGAACCTGACCGCCGAAGCTGCGCACCTCCGCCGCGATTTCTTCGTGATCGGCAGCCACGCAGATTCCGGCTGGCTTCGTCGCGTGGCCAGCAGACTCGAACGTGTGTTGCAGCACTGACTTGCCCGTCTCTCGCAGCAGCAGCTTTCGCGGCAGGCGAGTCGACGCGAGACGTGCGGGAATGATCATGTAGCTGCGGCAGCTGGTCCGCTGCTCAGCAGGAGCTGTGGCCATCGGATGGAACCCTCCGCAAGACAACGATTCCGGTCCCTTTCCTCGCGACCGGTGAGACGGCCTATTAGAGCAACTCGACCTCGCGTTTGCCACGGCTCCTAAGACGATCGTGAAGGAGCCAGCAGCTTTTGGGCCAGGTAGGCAGTCTGCCGCAACCACTTGCTCCCAGAATTCATCTTCGGCCAGTTTCGCCGTTCTGGTACTATCCCGCAGCGAGTCCGCTCGCCATTGAATCCGGGATGGATAAGCGAGCGGGAGGGTGAGATTCCTGTCGAGCCGGAGCGGGCCATCGAGAATCCTCTCCTCGCCACTCCCGGCAGCACGACCTACACAGGAGCAGAGCAGCGATGTGCGGAATCGTCGGATACGTGGGCAAACGCCAGGCCACGGAATTTCTTCTGGAAGGTCTTCGCCGACTCGAGTATCGCGGTTACGACAGTGCCGGGCTGGCGACCTTGACCTCACGCGGCGACATGACGATCACCAAGACGGTAGGCCGAATCGACGCGTTGACCGCGGAACTGGACAGGAACCCGTCTGTCGGCGGCACGGGGATCGGGCACACACGTTGGGCCACGCACGGTCCGGCGACGCGAGCGAACGCTCACCCGCACCTCGGCGGTGACCGAGTCCTGGCGATCGTCCATAACGGCGTCATCGAGAACTACCAGAAGCTCAAGGAAGACCTGGAAGTCGAAGGCTACCGATTCCACTCGCAGACAGACAGTGAAGTCATCGCGCATCTGATCGACTACTGCCTGACCAAGATCCTGCTGCACGAGCCGGAGGTGGTCCGCGACGATCCCCACCAGCCGTTGTTGGCTGCCATTCAGGCCGCCTTGGCTCAGCTGAGAGGCACTTTCGGACTGGTCGTGACGTTCCGCAAACACCCCGAAGTGTTGATCGCGGCGCGCTTGGGAAGTCCGCTGGTAGTGGGCATCGGTGACTGCGAGCACTTCATCGCCAGCGATGCCTCTCCCCTGGTGGGCTACACCAACAAGATCGTGTACTTGGCCGATCATCAGGTGGCCCTGGTCACAGCGGACAAGCTGCGGGTCACGCACCGTGAACAAGGTCCGATTCGGCATTGCGTGCAAACGCTCCAAGTGGCGGCCGGCGACGTTGAACTGGGCAAGTTCCCGCACTACATGCTCAAGGAAATCTTCGAGCAACCGGAATCGCTGGCCAACACCATGCGCGGCCGCTTGAGCGAGGAGGACGCCACGTCCGTCTTCGGTGGGCTGAACCTCACACCGCAGGAGCTGCGCAATGTCGAACGCATCATCCTGACCGCCTGTGGCACCAGCTGGCACGCCGCGTTGGCCGGCGAATACCTGATCGAGGAGATGGCACGGATCCCCGTCGAAGTAGAATACGCCAGCGAGTTGCGCTACCGCAATCCGCCCGTCGACAAGGGCACACTGGTCTTTGCCATTACGCAGAGCGGCGAAACGGCCGACACGCTGGGCGCCCTGCGTGAGATGAAGCGGAAGGGCCATCCCACGCTGGCGATCTGCAATGTGGTGGGTAGCACGATCGCGCAAGAAGCCAATGGCGGGGTCTACCTGCACGCCGGTACGGAGATCGGCGTCGCTTCGACGAAAGCCTATACGTCGCAATGTCTCGTGTTGGCCATGCTGGGGTTGTACTTCGGCCGCCTGCACCACCTGAGCTACGACGCCGGACGGGAGTATATCGATGGTTTCCGTGCACTTCCGGACTTGATCCGCAAGACGCTCGAGGTCAACGACGAAGTGCGCCGAATCGCGGCGAAGTACAGCCACTGCGAAACTTTCTTGTACCTCGGTCGACAGCACAATTTCCCGACCGCCTTGGAAGGCGCGCTGAAGCTCAAGGAAATCAGCTACATCCATGCCGAAGGGTATCCGGCAGCCGAGATGAAGCACGGCCCGATTGCACTGGTGGACGAGCAGTCCCCCAGCGTCTTCATCATGCCGCGCGGGTTCGTCTACGACAAAGTCATGTCCAACGTCGAGGAAATCAAAGCCCGCAGGGGACCGGTCATCGCGATCGCGGCTGAGGGCGATACGCGGATCGCAGACTTGGCGGATGACGTGATCTACACGCCCGACTCGCCGGAGTACCTGCAGATCTTCACGACCATCGTGCCGCTGCAGCTGCTGGCCTATCACATCGCCGTCTTGCGCGGTTGCGATGTCGACAAGCCGCGGAATCTAGCCAAGAGCGTCACGGTCGAGTAGGGTGCATCAAGCCAGCGGTTTGGCGTGGTACATCGGCGCTCGGCAAGCGTTGGCTAAGGCGACCCGCTGGGCGTTGTCGTTTGCCGCTGGCGACGATGCACCAATCGCTTCGGCGAGCTTGATGTACCCTACAGGACCCGGGAAAAGCGATACGCATGCTGAGCAAGACGCTCTGCCTGACGGCGAGTACTTGTTCGCGATCACCGCGTGGGGGCAACCAACGACAGCGCCTTGGTTGTCGTGCGTCTTGGTGGCTTTCCGCGACGGTCGGGATGGGGTAGACTTTCGGGACATGCTGTCGCCTTCCGGGAGCGTGGTTGTACGTACAACCGGGTCTTGGTGATGGTTCGCACCGCGAGCCGCAATCCCGCGGGGCATCTCATGTCCTGATAACATGGCGACATGGCGGTTGTACAGATAACGACAAGAGAACCGGAGAACGTAAGAAAGCACGGCAAGAACAAGGCTCGGCCGGATGGCGGAATTGGCAGACGCACAGGACTTAAAATCCTGTGTCCCGTTAGGGACGTGCGGGTTCGATCCCCGCTCCGGCTACTGTCGCAGACGGTCGCACCCGCCTGCATGGATTTGCGTAAGGTGTCGATTGGCAATACCTTACGCGAGTCGTCTGACGGGCACCATGTGCTCTTCCCCGCGATCTTCTTGTCGCGGGCGTTCGCTTCCGATCCCCCCTAGGACCGCGTCCTGCGCGCTGCGTCACGCGCTGCGCGCCTCGCCGGCCTCAGGAGCTGTTCCATACGTGCCCGTGGCTTTACGGACCTGCGTAAGATCGCTGTCGCCGCTGGCCAACATGTCCTGGAGTTTGAGTACGGCGTCGGCCCGCTGGTCGGGGAACAAATGGCCGTACGTGTCCATCGTGAGCGTGATCGTCCAGTGGCGCATCGCGGTGTGGGCGGTGAAGAAGGGGTTGGTCTGAGGCGAGCAAACCACTACACGCACACCGCTTGACTTCGCCACGTTTCTTGCGACCATTAGCCCATGCTCACCTGCTACGGCCACGAAATCCGATTGCCGCACAACGACCTTGCCTACCTGGCGTTCCGCTTGGCCGTGCAAGAAACACTTTCCGACATCGAACTGTACCGCGACCTGGAAGAAGAACCCGACTGTCCTGCAGGTTACCTGTCCGAAGTGCCCTTCCTGGAGCAAGTGCCGCTGCAGGTCCAAGTCGATCTGCTGGCCGAAACCTGGAACCGTCACCAGCAAACTGAACTGATCGAAGCTTCGCTGTTGGACGCTGCCATCGTCTACGCGGCCTGCCAGACTGCGGCCCGGATCATCGAAGACATGCGGGAAGTTGCAGCAGCGTACTTTTGCGACGGACCCCGCCAGCTCAAGACACGCATCCTCCGCCGTGCCACCCACCGGCTGGAAAACATGTTCGACACGTTCTGGGATGACGACGACTTTCTGCTGCTCGACGAACTGCAGGACCTGCCACCGAAACGCTCGGCGGAGATCAGGGCGAGGATGCAGATCTCGGACGAAGATGTTGAGTCGATGTACGACGCTCTTGCCCGTTGGCACGTGTCGCCGAACGTAGCCGCGAACCTACAGGGCCTGCTGACCGAAGCCGAGATCGTGGAGGCCGTGTCGCTGTTGACCGCTACAAGTTCAGCCACGAACGACACGGACACGAAGTTGTTGAGCGGCATCGACGACAGTTACCACGGTCTGACTGTTGGGCCGTGCGATCCGGAGACTGCCGCGGCTGAAGCCAGCAAGTGTCGCCTTGTTTGCGAAATCGGTGTCACCGACGCCGAGGATTTCGAGTGTTCGTATCAGGAGTGGGTCGAACAACTTCGCGACGCTGCCCACAGTGCGACCGTTGAACGTGAGCAGTCCGGCCAGGAAGTGCGGTGGACCGGCGAGCTGATGAAACAAGTTCACGTAGCGACCACTGCGGGCTTGGACGATGGCACGCGGATCGAACGGCAGCAAAGCGGTTGGATCGTTGTCGATCGCTACGGCTATTATCTGATGGACCCGGAGGACGCGGCATGGGTGGCGGATGCTGACGACGAGGACCTGCCCGCGTTGGTGTTTGGAAATCCGGAAGAAGCATACGTCGCGTACCTGCGGTCGTGTGCGGTGGGGGATGCCAGGGAGCGAAGACGGGAAGAGGCGTTGAAGAGGTTGGGGAGGGTGTGAGTGGCGGTTGGTTGATATTGACCTTTCTTACACCCCGCCAACCGGCGCAAAAGCTGCGATGCACCCGTCGGGCGTACGCAGCAAGCTGCTGATATTGACCGAGGGGGGCACTTTTTCTATACTGCCGGTCGCGCTGCTGCACATCCAGATGGGTATCTGGCAGATACTGTAGAGGGGGTAACGCGATGACGGTCGGTTTGTTGAGTCCTCCCCCGATCCACTGCGACATCGCGACAACGCCGCTCTATCGGGCAACGATCATCGTTTCCGTTTACCAGGACGCCTCGGCTCTGCGTTTGATTTTCGAATCCCTGCGGCGGCAGAGCGTTGGCGGCTTCCAGGTTATCATTGCTGAAGACGGCGATTCGTCTGAGATACAGGCCGTCTTGGCCGCGGCCCGGCCGGAGTTAGGCTCCCTGGTCCAGCTCACCCAGGAAGACGGTGGATTCCGGAAGAGCCACGCAGTGAATCGAGCCGCCAGTCGCGTGAAGAGTCCGTACCTGATCTTCCTGGGCGTCTCGGAGCGTTTGAACTATGAAAACAACGTGTCTCATCAATAGCTTCAATTATGTCCGGTATCTGCCGGAAGCAATTGATAGCGCTTTGAAGCAGACGCAGCCGTTCGACGAAGTCATCGTGGTGGACGACGGCTCCACGGATGGATCGCGTGAATTGCTGTTCTCCAGGTATGCCCCTCTGCCCCAGGTGCAGATTGTCGCCAAGGCGAACGGCGGCCAGCTGTCGTGCTTCAATGAAGGCTTCCGGAGGGCGATCGGGGACATTATCTTCTTCCTGGACGCTGACGACGTCTATTGCCCAAACTACGTGACCGAGGTACTGAACACCTACTCGCGACAGCCGGCGGCGGATTGTGTATTCACGGGGCTCCGTCGGTTTGGCCAAGTGGATGATGTGCAGCTTCCCCACGCCACGGATCGCGATTTCGGTTATGCGGCGATCGCCGTGTTATTTGGTTCGGATGACTGGGTCGGCGCGCCGACGTCTTGCCTTTCCTTGCGGCGAAGTTTGCTTGAACGGTGGTTGCCGCTGCCTCTGGAACGCGATTGGCGGACTCGCGCTGACGACTGTTTGGTCTATGGCTGCGACGTGGCTGGCGGACGCAAGTATTACCTGGCCCAACCACTCGTCCATTATCGCATCCACGGCCAGAATCATTTCTCCGGCAAGCAATTCGACGCCACCTACAATTATCAGCGGCGGCTGAACCTGGCGCGGCTGTTTGGCTGGCTGCAACAGCACCTGGGCTACGACTTGAATCGCCTCTTGGCGTACGCTGGGCATGAGTTTGCGAGTCGCCCCGAGCCAACCTTCAAGGAATTCAGGCATTATTGGCGTCTCGTGGGTCAATCCTCAATCGAGGGCTGGCAAAAAAGGCAAGCCTGGAGCCGGATTCTCGGTCACTATCTGTCCCACCAGATCCCGTGGTTCGGCAGGTTGGTGGCGCGCCAGCGCGCTGCGAAACACGCACGGCACCAGCTTCCGCAGACATGTTCCGCCCCCCTTGCCGCATCCCCGCCAGCCAACCTGGCAAACGTTGACGCCGCCTGACTTCGGCTGCGGCGTCGTCGGGAAGGATCGAGCCTCATGCGCTCCCTAACCATCGCCCTGGTCTCCTCGAAACAAGATTGGCACGGAGGTGAGGAACAGGCGCGACAGCTGGCGCTCGGCCTGCGCAGTCGCGGCCACACCTGCCAAATTCTGGCGCCGCAGTCGAGTGACTTAGCCTCGCGCATGGCCGCTGCCGGTCTTCCCGTGTCCGTCTTTCCTGGCCGTGGGCGAAATATGCGCGCTCTGTGGTCACTGCGCCGCGAATTGCGGCAGCTCCGTCCCGACGTGTTGCATTATAATGACGCCCACGCCGTGATCGCAGCTGGCGTCGCGTCTTGGGGCTTGTCGATCCCGGCCCGCGTAGCGGCACGGCGCGTGGCCTTTCCGTTGCGATGCCCGCTGCAGTACCAAGTCTTCGCGGACCGAATCATCTGTGTATCGCGCGAAGTCGTCCGCATTTGCCACGCCGGCGGTGTCTCCCCGCAGCGTCTGCGACTGGTACATGATGGCGTGGAGCCAACCCGCATGGAGGCCGGCGACCGGGCCCGGGGCCGCCGCGCCTTGAACGTGGCGGATGATCAGCCCCTGTTGCTGATGGTGGCCGGATTGACGGCCGTCAAAGGCCACAGTGATCTGCTGTCTGCGCTGCCCGCCATCGCCGCTCGATTTCCTCAGCTGCGATTGGCTCTGGCGGGCGACGGTCCGCTCCGTCACGCTCTGGAGCAACAGGCGGACGGGTTAGGCGTACGGGATCGTCTGCTGTTCTTGGGCTATCGCCAGGACGTCGCCGATCTCGTCCAAGCCTGCGATCTGTTCGTCATGCCGTCGCACTCGGAAGGGCTCTGCTCGTCATTAATCGACGCGACGTTTGCGCGCCGACCGATCGTTGCCACGACCGCTGGCGGTGTACTGGACGTGGTCGGCGCAGACGAGTCGGGCGAAGCGGTGGCCTGGTTGGTACCTCCGCACAATCCCTTCGCACTTGGCGAGGCTATCGTCCAGGCGTTGTGTTCGCCGGAGCAAAGCGCTGTTCGCGTGCAGCGAGCTTGGGAGCGAGCGTGGCGACATTTCACAGCGGACCAAGCCGTCGACAACACCTTGGACGTGTATCGAGAGGTGTTGGAGCGTCGGGCCGACAGGGCAACTGCCCGCCGTTAAGTGGCCGGCAGTGAAACGACTCGCATCAGGCGGCTGCGCGTCCTTGCGTCACGGGATGCTCCGGGTCCGGTTGCGGGATCCCTCGCCATTGTTCCCACAACCGCGCCTGTTTCAAGTACGAATACATTCCGGTGAGCAGACAAACCTGCAGGCCGGGCAGGCCGTCGAGGAAACCCAACTGCACGATGTAGCTCCGTAAGAAACGGAGCGGGCCGGTCGTGAGCAAACGCAAGAGGTGGGGACGCCGGCCTTGCGCATGCCACGTCTTCGCCTGCCAGTACGTGTAGCGATCCAACTTGGCAAGGCACTGCCCGTACGTCCAGAACGTGTAATGCAGCAGGCGGGACCGCAGGCGGCCTACGCGACCGTTGCGGAGGGCGACCTCTGCGTGGTCGGTGTCGCCGACATAGCGGCCCTCGTCGCGGCGAAACAAACGCAACACGCGGTCGTGTTGCCAGCCGCTGAAGCGAATGCGGTGGCCCATGAAGTGATTGGCACGGTAGATCCAATAACCGTCCGCCGGCGTGCTTGACTGCAGCACCGCACGAATCTCGGCCGCTAACGCCTCAGGTACGCGTTCGTCGCCGTCGACGATCAACACCCACGGGTGCGAGGCCTGAGGGATAGCCCAATTCTTGAAATCGCCCGAATGCACATACTCGCGTTCAATAATCCGGCAGCCGCCCAGATCGCGAACGATATTCAGGGTTCCATCGGTCGAACCGGAGTCCGCGATCAGCAATTCGTCCGCGATTCCGCGCACCGACTCGATACAGGAACGAATGTTGAGCCGTTCATTCTTACAGGGGATGAGCACAGTTAGTTGGCTGTTCACGATGCCACATCTCCATGTGAGGCGGCGCGACAGGGGCAAAACGAAGGAATCTTAACGGGCCGACTATCTGGGAACAAGAGGAGTGTTCAGGAGAAGTCGAAGTGCACCGGTGTGAGATCCGCTGCCTTAGCGCCGAGTCCACATCAGCCACCAGTAGTGTGCAACCCGGCTCGTAATAGAAGCTTGAAGTCGCCGGACTGCCGCGGCGAAACCGCGTGCACGCCTGGGGATGGTGCGGTTATCCCCAATATGGATGACGCCACCTTCCTCAAGGCTCGCCATCTGGAAGCCCAGTCGCTTGTACGCAACGCTGACTGCGCCCTCTGAGCCGAGCGCTGCGTAGGCGGGGATCCGACGATAGTCCGCAAGCCGCCTGAGCCCCGGATTAAACGAGAAACCACCGAACAGATGATGGCTCTTTTGATCGACCAGCCGGAATCGAACGCCGTTCTCGACCGAGTCGACAGGCCCGCTGGGTGAACGTGGCAGGACCATTACGACCTGGGGAAAGGCTCTTAGAAGAACGAGGGATTCGGCGATGATGCCCGGCTTGGTAAACAGCCAATCGTCTTCGCAGTGGAAGATGTACTCGGTCGTGATCGTCGCATAGGCCTTGTCGATCGACTTCATTTGGCCGAGCGGCGGGTTATTGAGGCAGATCTCAAGCGGAACGCCGGGAAATCGAGCTCGCATCGCGAAGACACCCGCGTCTCCAGAGTCTTCGATCAGCAGATAGCGTTGGATGGGATAGTCATTGGTCGCCAGGAACGAAGCCAGGGTACGCTCCAGAAGATCGAAGCGCCCGCAACTTGTGAGAACGAATGTAATCTTCTCGACCATCGTGCACCCAGTGCTCACTTCAAGTTAGTAGGATGAATCTAGAATGGAAGGGCTGAGGATGTGAAGCGGGGGCGATGGGCACAGCGCGCAGGCCGCGCCGATCCAGCTCCGTGAGGAACAGGTCCGTCAGCCGTAGCGTTACGGCCGCTGATTGTGCTCCGGGAATCCCCACAGGCTGGTCGTGGAAGATCATGATTGCGCCTGCGATTTCCCCGGTTGCGAAAAGGCGCTGCACGGCGCGTTGGCATTCCGGCTCGACGTCCTTCTCGTCCTCACAGAGCCGGTGGATCTCATGGTCCTGCCACGCCATGCTGGTGTAGGCGTATTGTGCGTCAGGCTGCCAACGGCGAAGGGCGCGATGCACCCGGCCTTTGCGGAGTCCGCCGTGATAAGGCAACCGTACGAGATAGGGCCGAGGCGTTGGTCGCCACCTGCGGAGGAGCCTTTCGGTCTTCTCCATGGCCTCGATCAGGCCTTCTGCGTCGAGACGGTCGAGCCTGACGTGCTCCCAGCCGTGGGCATAGATCTGATGACCACGACGAACCATTTCGCCGACGATCTCCGGATGATCTACTGCCCGGAAACCGGAAAGAAAGAACGTCGCCTTAGCTTGGTGAGCAGCCAGGATTTGGAGCAGTAGCGGCGTGCTGTCGGCGTTGGGACTATCATCATAGGAGAGCGAAACGCCATGGCCCTGATAGCGTTGCAAGACAGGTAGCCAAGCACCGCAGGAAACCCTGATCTTGACCATGCGCACTCACCTCACCGGGTACGTCCTCTTGGCTCGCTCGACGCAAAAATGTCGCATGTACCTGCGGCGGACCGCGTTGTCAAGACCAGCAAATACTCTTTATTGGAGAAGAGCCGGTACGGCGTTGGCTCGCCGTCACAGCGGGAACAGCCGGGCCGTCAATTCCACGAGGCGATCGCTTGGTCCGATCTGTCCGGTGGCCAGGAAGTACTTGTACAGGACGAGCAGCGACAGGAGCTGCTCGCGGCGCTCGTCGAGGAACTGCCTGACATAGGAATTGGCGTTCTGGATGATGTCCAAGGCCTCGTCCTGGTGTTTTTCAAAATAGAGAATTCTGTCGTCCAGGTCGGCGAAATCGGGGCGCAGGCAGACATAGTGTTTGCCAGCTTCGAGGCGGCCTTCCATGAACCATGTTTCGTAGACGGGCGTCGTCATGAAACACAGGGAATTGGAGGCCATGACCCATTTCAGATTGGTCGCCACGTCGTTTCCCTCGACCGACAGGATGTATTTGAATTTCATCTGATCGGCCGAGGACATGAATGGCTTACGCTGATCGGGCATTGCGGAACGGGCCGTGTGACCGATATCGCACAGCGGATGCTGATGATAGCGGCGGACCAAATCGGCGCGTTTCGGGTTGTTCAGGTAGCCGCGCCAAACGGCCATCGGCTGCTTTTCGTGGAAGGCGATTTCATCCTGCGGGAAATGGAAATGCCGAAACTTTTCGAGCTTCATCAGGACGGAATTCGCGTTCTCACAATCGATCGGCCGGCTCTTCACCAGGCTAGGCAGATCGGGGACGTGGATCACGTCGCCGAACAGGTAATTCATGCGAAGCGATCGTGGGAAATACCGCGTGTGCTCCTTCAAATCGAAATAATAGAACGAGCGGGACAGGGAGATACTTGCGCTGGTCGCGCCGAACTTTTCGGCGGCGGCGGCGGCGGCGCGGCGTGGCAGCTTGTTGTAGTAGTTGACCCTCGACGCTAGGTACTCCGAATCGAATTGCTTGTGGCTAGCAAGGATCGTGGACAGGCGGCTTCTGAACAGGAACTGCGGAGCAATATCTCTGCCTACGTTGGTCGCGTAATAGAGGACGCGATCAAGCTTGCGTCGGAAGGAGCTCATCAGCGTGTTCCAAGTAATCGTTCACGGGGTGGGCCAGGAGTGAGGATGCTGGCTGCTTGGCGATGAGTCATCTCGGCCTCGATTTGCGGCGGAATGCTAATCGGTTTTGGCTGGGCGGACGACATAATCCACGTCATCCCCAAAATCGCCGTTCCTGTCTAGATGAGTTTCGCCTGATTGTCGCGATTTCGATCGGCGGCTAGGCCCAGGACGTGCCGACACGTCGCCCGGCACCGAAACAGCGTCAAGTGGAGTTTGATTTGCGGAATCAGTACACCACGTCAGGGTTGGCAATCCAACGGGGACGAGAATTTTCTTGTCCCATGATTGGGCGAGTTGCTCCGAACGAGTAGAATGGCGGTGACGACCTGTTCGGAATGTTCGGATTCATGGGTTTTCTCGTCTGAGGAATGGACCACCGCCGTGTATGATCATCGCCCTACTCGCCGAAAACAACTGCTGCGCGAGGCCGAAGGCTACCTCGACCTCCTGATGGTTTTTGCCGACGCTTGGGAGCCAAGTCCGGTTGTTCGAGATCGGCTGGCGCGCCGCGCGCTGGCCACCCTGAAGCGTCTGGACGAACAGGACCAACAACAGGCCCACGCCTTGTATCTGCACGGGCAGGCGTTGCGCACCATGGAGCATTACGAAGAAGCCGTCGAACACCTGCGTCGAGCGGCCGATGCGCAACCTGGGAGCATCCGTGTCTGGTTGGCGCTCGGCTGGTGTTACAAACGCTTGGGCCGGCTGGATTTAGCGATTGACTCCTTGGAAGAAGCCCTGTCCGTCGAACCTCGCGAAGCGCTGATTCACTACAATCTGGCGTGCTACTGCAGTCTGTCCGGCAACGCCGAGATGGCTCTGTCGTATCTGTCCCGCGCCTTGAAAATCCAACCCAGCTACCGCGACTTGATCCACAAGGAACGCGACTTCGATCCCATCCGCAAACATCCCAGCTTCCGGGAACTGACCAGCGTGGTGGTGTAGCTCGGATCATTCATGTAGGGTGAAGTTCGCGCAACATCCTGGTGGGCCTTCGCAAGCCTCCCCCGCAGTCATTCACAGTGCGACGGCGCAACCACGTTTGGCACAGCGACTGCCGCCAACCAGAAACGCGGCTTGCTCGACCCACCCTACAATCAAGCACTGCGTTCTTCAGCTATGGTCACGGTGGGCTCCGACGGCGACCTCCACAGATACGCCGAAACGTCCGCGTGCTGACGGCAATACCTGCGAATCTCGTCTTCCGTCATGATCATGAAGGCGGTCGACAGAGCATCGGACACGGCACCGGTCGGCGCACCGGCCCAGGCGCCCAGGCGGCGGTCGGCCGGTTGGCGGGAGCGCGGGTCGATCAGATGCCGGCCTTGGACCGCCGTGCCTGACCCGCTCAATGACCGCTTGGCCAGTCGCAGCTGACGTCGGTCATGCTCCGGACCCACGCTGACCGTCCAGCCTCCTTCGGCGGGCGGCGCGCCGCTGGCCAGCAAGGTGCTGGTGCTGGCGCACAACAACGCCGACTCGACTTCCCAATCGTCCAACAACGCTGCCAACCGATCCAGTGCGAACCCCTTGCCGATGCCGCCGAGGTCGAGACGAACGCCCGCGGACGTGACTCGCACGCGGTGGCCATCCGTGTCCAATTCGAATCGTGGACCGTTCGCAGCCGGACTGGCGGAGCCGTAGGCGACGTCGAAAGCCCCGCCCGTTTCACGCTGCGTCGACAACGCGATCCGCAAACCGTCAAACGTGTCGAGGTGCACGAGCGTGGCTTGGCCGACGGCCAGACGGTTGATGCGTGCGATGTCGCTGTGCTCAACGTGACGGCTCAGTCGTCCCTCGATCCGATCCAATTCGGCGAAAGCGGCCGCGACCGCCTGGCGGGCATAGTCCGATTCGTCGTGGACGATGGTGATCTTGAACGTCGTGGCCATCGCCTGGTGCAGGAATGTGTAGCGATTAGGCAAGATGAACCCCTTGAATATGTAACGGCGAGCGCCTT
>JAPLNJ010001126.1 GCA_026692885.1 Planctomycetota bacterium
CGGGTCCCAGCCGTCGCAGTCGAAGCCCAGCCCTTGGAGACGCCGAATGTCGTCTCCATATCCGCAGCCGTAGTCAAACAGCGAACCGCCGCGGTCCAGCAGGTTGTCCCGCAGGACGCATTTCAGCGGCAGCGAGAAATCACTCCGCCGGATGGCTGCTCGGTGCCTTTGGATTTCAGGTTGTTGATCGCAATCGGCTCGCATGGAGGAACTCGACTGTGGAAGAATCGAGAGAACCAAGTGGTGCCACCTGCCAGGACCAGTGAGTCCGCTGGTAAGTATCGCCCGCCGGGACTCCGGTCGTCAACGCGAACTGGGGGCCTGTGCCAAAACCGGCGTCCGCCCCCAACGGCCTGTCGTTCTGGACCAGTTTTCAGGTATCGTCAGGCCGGATTGTCGCATGGCCAGGGATTTCCTGTGGAATTGGCGACGTTCAACCCACGATCCGTCTTGTTGGCTAAATATCGCCTGCAAGGTGCGTCAGAATGTACTGAGGGCAGCCGACTAGGCATTGCTGACGCCGGAACCAGGCTGGCAAACTCCTGCTACTGCTGCGATGGCTGAAGACGGCAAAGCTAACAGCAGGCGACTTGGAGCGACTTCGGTCGGCCGGCTGACGAGTCCGACATCCACCAGTGATTTCTATGGCGCAGCAGGCAATTGCAACCCCTTTTTGTGGAGGATTACATGGATCTCAAACAGGTTAAGATGTACATCCGACAAGCCAAGGCAATCATCCCTCGTGGCGGCATCTACGGAGACATGCACGTGGTTCTTTCGGAAGTACTGAACATGGAAAGCAAGGAAGTCGTGCGCGATATTGAACGTGTTCGCGACGCCTGCAAACCGTTGCCCTGGGTATGGGCGCAGGCGGCCGAAAAACTGCTCGAAAATGCGGTCAACCACTGTCGTGACGAGCCCGCATCCCCGCCAGAATAGCCTAACGTCAGTGGCAAAACCCACGGCGGCTTGCGAATGCCGAAAGACAAGCCGTGGTGCGGCAGAAAAAAATCGTCCTGCTTGACCGAAATAGCAGTCAATTCAGGTGCCTTTTAGGCCACGCTTTCTGAATTGTCGTTCCACCTCCGCCTCGTCGTGGGTGAGGCCCAGGCTAAGATGACGCTTGATCGCGTTACCGGTCAGCACCACGCAGGTAGTCGCCTTAGAGATTCTTCCTCCGATCAGTGCTCGCCCCTGCCAGAGCTTCGTGTTGTTCCGCGACCAGTCTAGAGTCTTCAACGCCGCGAGCTGACATTGCCACGTCTTAGGCCGATCCGCCAAAAGGGCACGGCCGGCGCGTGCGAGCACAGCCAAAGCGAGCCCGTGCGCATGGACGAAACCCTTCCGCAATTCAGCAGGAGCGATCTGCCCGCTCGCAACGGAACCCCAATCTGGTATGCACTTGGCCACTTCATTCCAGTACTCGCTTGCGGTTTTCAACAGCTCGGTGAACGAATCGTCCAGCCGGTCTGCCAGAAGGGATTCGGTCGCATGGTGGATCGCGCTCAACGTGAACAGCTTTCGCGAACGATTGGAAATCGTCGTACGCACCATCTCCGTGGAACGGTCGAAGGCGGGCACGTGTCGAATCATCTGACGTGTGACCCTCGTCAGTTTGTCCTTGTCATCGTGCAACAGAAGCCACGAGCGTGGGGCCTTCCGTTCGTGGCGTTTCAGGTCAACGAATATCTGTTCGCTCCGTTCCAGTCCAGGATCGACGAACAACAGAATCCCGATGGATTCGTCGCCAAGAGCCGGTTCCTGCTGAAGAGCAGCCGTCAACCCTGCCAAACGGTGCCGACCATCGTGCAGAGTAAGTCGAGCGGACATTGGAATCAGTAGCTGACCAGCCGTTGCGGGCGCATCCGTCTGTGTGTCTGGCACGAAACTGACTGGGCAATCAACCGAGGCGGTAATCGCCGAGAGCACGTAGGAATCCCGACCACTGATTACGTACCTTGCGATTTCTTCAACACGTTGTCTATCCAACAGGCCACGGGTGCCAAGATTCGGAATCTCCTCGTCACCAGTGTCGGGGAAAAGCAGTGTCAGCAGACGGAGCGGACACATGGTGCTGAAGTATTCGCGTCCTGACTGGACTCCGCGGACAGCTGGGAACTTACACCCGAAAGACGTCATTGCGCCCACCCTACAACCCACCCGTTGTTTCTTTCAGCTTTCATGGAACACAAATGTTACCATTTTTCGGGCCACCGACCAAAGTGGTCGCGATGCGATTCCTGTCATTTCGGGACGGCACAAGTGGGAAATAGGCCCGATGACCTATACGTTCAGTGCGGCCGGCCGATCCGACGTGTACCGTGGCCGGCAGGACAATTCATCGTCCCGGCAAGCGGTGCAGCATCCTCGGCATTTCCCAGGAACTCCGCCCCTTCGGCGTAGGGACGGAAAATTCATGCGTTACTCAGCTTAACCAATGGAGGTGTGCATGTTCTGTCTTTACGAAAACCAGGGGCTGGACTTTGACGACGTACGACTCGCCATCGTGAGGTTCTTCGGTCCAGACCACCGTGCGACCATCCACGACGGTGATGGTTGCGAACTGTTCGGGTGCGTTACGGCCCATTACTGTGCTGGAACGGTCACGGATGTGTCTGGCACCACGGTTGCCACGTTCGCCATTCGCTACGTCGTCGACGAGATGCCAGACGGTGACACCATGCGTCACGTTCTCGCGGTGAGTTTTGGCCTTCCGGGTCAGTGGTGCCGAAGCCAGAGGGACGGGGACTTTTTCGATCGCTTGGTCAAACAGCTTGCTGAACGGTCTGCAACGGGCTCGACTCTGTCGACCGTAGACCAGTGAGTTGGCCTGCTGCGGATGATCAGTCCAGAATTCTGACGGGCCTGAAATCGAGATGGTCGCAACCGGGCAGTGCATACCCGGTGCTCTTCCTGGTGCCGAAGATCGGCACGTCCGTCCGGACTTTGTGCAGGTGGCCGAAGCCCACGGCCTCCGCGTCGAAGGATTCGATCTGTGTAGCAATTTCGGTATCTCGTAGGTCTGCGGGCAACGATGGGCAGTGCCCGCATTGACCTAAGTTCCAGTCAACGTTCCGCTACCGAACATGGTACGATGAAACGTGCGGTGTGCGGTTCGATATCGGCGAGTTGTTCCCCGCTGGCCTGCACGGCATCGGCGGGAGCGTTCCGGAGTTTCGTTCCTTTCGCTGCCAAACGCATGCGGAAGAGGAACATGACGACCAGGAGGAATACTAATGGCTCGTGTGCTGTTCATTCCGGCCAGCGGGCTGGTAGATATCCGAGACGGTAAGTTCGAGGACTTTCAGTCCTGGGTCGGCGGGCATGTCCAGTGGTTGCCGTTCACGGACACGACGGAGGCGTACGTGAACGAGGATGGTATTGCTCTAGGGCTACCACGGAACGAGCTTGCGACCAGGCTCTGCTTTGACTACCGGATCGGCCTGGCGGCTGGCGATTATATCAAGGGTGCCATGGTGATTGTCGGATCCAAAGACGAGAGTGGCGAGTTCGATGAAACGGAAGCCGGCTTCGATATTCTCCAGCCGCTGCTTCATGAGTTGTTGGAGAAGGCTGCGATTCTTGCTCGTACGGGACCGCATGCCACGAAGCGGAAACGGAAAGGAACAACGCATGGACCAACGCCAATGTGACCTGCATGTGACGGTGGACGAGCTGGCTATCCGGAGGGTCGCCAGCTTCGTTGATTGGCCTGGGCCCGGATTGGCCTGGGCCGGGATTGGCCTGGGCCGGCGCGGCTTACTGTCCGGCGATTCTGCAATCGCAAGGGATTGAACTAGCTCAATCGATCAACAAACTCGGCCAGTTCGCTCGATTGAAGCTCTACCCGAAACACCCATCCCTTGGTCTGATCACTCGGAGGACACCTGTCAGCTCCAAAGGGACGTTCGGACCGAACTGGGGGGCGATGCGGGTCAGCAGGCCGCATTACGACACTCCTGAACTGCCGCTGATGCTCAGCACAGATGCACCATCCGGCGACAACGAATTGTGGGGATTTCAGGTCAAAGCGATCTTGTGAATCATCACGGGCTAAAGCCGTGATCGCCGCAATCCACGTCCGCTTGTCTGGCATCTGTACGCCTCCCCTCCCGACGGCCCCACCAAGGTATCTGCATGAACGGCAGGAAACAAGCAAACGGATTCGCACTGTGTCGGTGCCGGCCGCCGTGAACGGTCTAGGGTAGCAGTTAGACTAGCCGCCAAGAAGCGGCAGTACAACGGCTGTACAACGGCTGCCCGGCACATCTCTGCCTATCGGGTCTTCCCTGCACGGGCCTCGCGAATGGTCCAGCCGATACATCTTCTCCATCTCGGCGGCGTGGCAGTAGGCGATCACGTACTGCCGCCCGTTGGATTGCAGCATCGCTCGGGGCGTGATTCTGCGATCCGCTGCCCCCAACGTGGCACCGTCGTACGCGATCACGACCGTGCGTTGTTCTGACATCGCGACGGCCAGATCCCCGAAGCCGTCCGGCAGGTCGATCACGAACGTCCGCGAGTCGTCCGGCGTCACCGGCGGGGGACAGCCGAAACAAGTCCTGGACCGTGCGAAGCGAGTTGATGCGGTTCGCCAGGTGCGCAAACAGCGATATCGCTCCGCTGGATCCGGGAAGAAACTCGTTTTTGGGCGTTGCCCTACGGGCCGGGCTGCTCCGGGCTACGCTTCCGCTCGGTCTGCCGGCTGACAGGCAGCCGGCAGACCGCTGCGCGCCCTGCACATCCCTAACGCAGAACTCGCGAGGCGACCATCACTGGTGGACTTCGCGTGACGCGTTTTTGCGCCAAAACGGCGGACCTGGCGTGACGTTTCGCCTCGATTAGGTGGACCTCGCGTGACACACCCGCGATTTCGAGCTGGCTACAGCCGACCGTAAGTGCCTGCCATGACAAACGATTTCCCGGTCGGCGGCAGTGCCCTGGAACGGCTCTACAAAGTACTGTTTCAAAGAAGTACTGCAAAACAAAGGGAACATGCTTACGGAAGGGGACGGATTGTGTCTACTTTGCCCGCCGACATCGCTGCGCGCGAACAAGCTCCTCAGCAAGTCGCTGGGCGTTTCGCAAGGCGTCGGCTTCAGTCTGTCCGGCCGACAGGAAGTGAGTCACCAGGTCGGCGGTCAACTCGTCGGGACTCCGATCGAGGTCCAGAGCCGGGCATGCGGATTGTGCCGCTGGGGCCGCGGTTTTCTGGGTGGAGGGCTGCTGGCGGCTTCGCATCCGCCGAGCATGGTCAGCCCGGCGTCGTTGTTCCTCGGTGCGAAGCTCCCAAAACCAGTCGGGCGGCGTCCGTTCTCCGCAGGCGGCGTGCTGGATGTTGTCCATGAAGAACGCCTGTGGGCTGCGACGAAAGAATGACGGCCCCTTGCGTTCTACGGCGGCCAAGGTGACATCGGCCCACAACTGAATCTGTTCGACACGGAAGCGTGCGAGAATCCGAGCGATGGCCGGCGAGTCGAAGCCGATGGCACGCAACGGATCGTGCAGCGGAGAGTCTTCAATGGCGAGGAGCTTCTGTCGTGGACGCTGACGGTCGAAGTAGGCCCCACGCAGGAACTGGGCCGCGTACCGGCCCTTGCCTTGCTTGCGGAACAGTGGGGCGGTTGCGTCCGTTCGCGGGGCGAGCAGTTCATGCGTCTGCAATACGCCGGCACAGCGTTCGACCTTCGCCTTGAGCGTACGTGTCGCGAGATTGGCCGAGAACCCCAGCACATGGACCGACAAGTGCCGCACGTCGAAGCACGGCGAGGACTTCCGCCGCCAAAAGACCTTGCTCAGCAGCAGAAACAGTCTTCGGCTGGCGTGGTCCAGCTTGCGGTAGGTCGGCAAATCGAAGCTCAGCTGGCCAGCGGCGGCTTGGCAATACTCGAAGAACAGTGGGTCCCACACGATTCGCCAGGCTCGTGACGAATCGGGATCAAGCGGCAGGCTGTAGCTGAGCAATCCGAACGAGACCTCGCGGTGCTCCCGACGCACCGGGTCGTAGAATCGCTCGTTCTGATACCGCACGGCCGCCAAGCGACGCAAGGCATCGCGAAACAGGCGGTAGCTCTTGCCGCCCTTCGAGTCCGGGGAGATCAGCCCCAATTCCCGCAGGCAAAAATGGGGCGTGGCCTGGAACTCGATCTGTGGCTCCGGTTGGGCAAGAGCCAGTGCCAACAGCCCCCAGAGGTAGAACTCGTCGCCGGACGAGAGACCGACTGGGCAATACACCACGACCCTGGCGGTCTGGGCACGCCCGTTGGCATCGGTATAGCGGTATTCCGACTCGTGGTGGAGATTCTCACGTAGCGAGGTCCGGGAATCGAGTGGGCAAAGGGCGTGCTCCACGAGCGAAAGCTGGCCCATGCCCGTCCGTTCGCTGCGGGTCAAATGGTTCCGTCGCTTCTGTGATTCGCCCATGTCGCCCCGATTCATTGCCTGCTGGTTTTCCGCGATCCCCAGTGTAATAGCACAGTTACCCACCGCAGGAAAGCAAAAACTGTCTCCGCGCAGCGTCCCCTCCTGGTGAAACTGTTGGCCGTTTGTGCCAGCCCTGCTATCCCGCGCGCGGCTCGGTTTGTCCCTTCGTAGAGCGGAATTCATTCCGCTCCTGACGGAACGGATTGAAATCCGTTCTACGACAAACCTGCCCAGCGTTATTGGTGCTAATTGGGCCCTTCGGCTGCCTCTGAGTCGCCATCTCGACGATGGCCCGGAGGGTCCATCTAACGCTGTCAAGTTTTTCTTGACGACCTTGCAGCTGCTGTGCCAGGGTATCTGTAGCGATGCTCGACGCTTAGACCGAATTGCCACGGGCAATCGATCTCGCGTCGCCGGACGCAGTCACGCAACCAGGAGGGCCATGCGACCGACCACTATCGGCTTGATCAACCAGAAGGGAGGCTGCGGGAAGAGTTCCATCTGCTTCCACTTGGCCGGCGCCTTTGCTCAGGCGGGCGAGCACGTGCTGCTGGTGGATGCCGACCCGCAGGGTTCGCTCAGCCAAGGATTCTTCGGGTCCAATCTTGTCGAGTGTTTGGAACCGCAGGAGACGTTGGCGGCCCTGTTCTGCGAGGATGCATTCTTGACCCCCGACGCCATTTGCGTCCGCACGCCACTGCCGAATGTCAGCATCGTGCGTGCCAATCAGCACTTGGCCGCCCACAACACGCCGTGCCCGGAAACGACAGGGCTCCGGCAGTTTGCCTTGCAGTCATGGCTGGGCCAAGGCCACGGCTCCGGATTGGTGCTCGTCGATTGCCCGCCGAATCTGTACCAGTGCAGTTGGAATGCCTTGTTGGCCGCCGATTTTGTGCTCATTCCCGTTCCCCCGGAGGATTTCGGGACCCAAGGCTTGCGCCCGGTGCACCAGGCGATCGAACGGGCGCGGCTTCTAAATCCCCGGCTGGCCATCCTGGGGCATCTTGTCAGCCGGCACGACAGACGACTCCTGGTACACCAGGCGTATGAGCAAAAGCTGCGGCGGTTGTACGGGAGCACCGTTTTCCGCACGATTCTGTCGGAAGCCTCCGCGTTCAAGGTCTCGCTGGCCTGCCGCCAACCTGTGAGCCAGTATGCCCCACGATCGCAAGCCGCCCGTTTGATGAGTCAGCTCGCCGACGAAATCACCGAGCGAGTCCGATTAAGCCAGTGCCAAGAGAGGATCGCCTGATGGCCGGCACGCGGAGCACACTCGCCAGCATCGAATCGCACCTCCTGGAATCGATGGGGAGCCGGGCCGACACCAGCCTCTCGCGACCGGTTGTGACACCGCATCCGCGGGATATCGGAAGGCTTCCCTTGTCCGACTTCGGCACGCTGGCGGTTGACCAGCTCATTCCAGACCCGGCGCAACCGCGCACAGACTTCTCACCGGAGGCTTTGGGCCGTCTGGCCGACAGCATTCGCGAGCAGGGGCAATTGGCGCCGATTCGCGTCCGCTGGTCAGACAAGCTTGGCAAATGGGTGATTATCGCCGGCGAACGCCGTTGGCAAGCCGCCAAACTCGCTGGCCTGCCGACCATCGAGTGCTGCTTCCAGACCCACGAGTTGTCGCCGTCCGAAGTCCTGGAGCAACAGTTGATCGAGAATCTGCTACGGGAGGACCTCAAGCCCGTCGAACAAGCCCAGGCGTTTGCTTCCTTGATGCGGCTCAATGGCTGGAACGGTAAGCAGGTCGCGGAACGACTTCGTGTGCCTGCATCACAGGTCAGCCGGGCCATGGCACTCTTGCGATTGCCGGAGGACCTTCAGCAGCGAGTCGACCACGGCGAAATCCCTACCCGGGTCGCTTACGAATTGTCGAAGCTCGACAACGAGCATCAGCAACGCCTGCTCGCCGATCAAGTCACCAACGGCAGCCTGACGCACGAGCAGGCGGCCCGTCTGGTCCGCCAGCGGCGCGGCAAGCGTCGCGACAAGCCACGTCACACAAAACTGTGCTTTCCCACCGAGGCGGGCTGGAAAGTCGTCGTCTCGGCCCAGCGAAAGGGCACCTACCACGAAATTGAGCAGGCCCTGGAAGACGCCCTGGCCGAGGTCCGGCACCGCATCCGGAACGACGTGCAACTCTTCTAATACGGCCATCCGACGCGCAGCGATCCCGCGAGAACCAGCCCTGGGCTGCTCAGCGGGCAATTCCTTGCCTTTTCCTCAGCATTGTGATACGGCTGGTCCGGCTAGACCATGCAAGTTGTTCTTTCTCCTTAACGATTCGGGCAGATGTGAATCCACTGGGCTTCGCGCCGCGGCGATCCCGCGACCCGAAGCCGGTGGCGTGCACCGGTTTTTTCTCAGGTTCCCGTACTTGCCCGATTAGGAGATCGAACATGGCTCGCGAAATCCGACTGGCTTGTTTCTACTGCGACACAGACGAGTTCGACGGTGTTGAGGAACTTCCTCCCGACTGGACCGAGGTGGAGGAATTCCAATCGTACGCCGCATCGCTGGAAGAAGTCTCGCCGAACGATCCGGCGCGTTCGCCGCTGGATTGGTACACGCATCTGGGCGTCTGCCCTGAGTGCCGCAAGATCTACGGTTAGCTGCCGCTCGGCCCTTCTGATCATATCACGGCGATCAAGGTCCGCGCCCGCAAGCGGGCGCTGCTGCTTGGCCCTGCGGGCCAAGACTCCACCTTGACCTGCCGTGGGCGGCGCGCATGCACCATCAGGCGATCCGGACCTGGCGATCGCTGGCCCGATTTTCTTCCGTCAGGTTGCGCACGCCGCCGAATCGTCTCCATCTGCCCACCGAAGCCTCTCCTCTTTTCTTGGCTCCACCGATCCGCAATCACGTAGAGCAGGCGTTCCACGCTGACTTCAGCCTGGAAAGGCTGAGCTGCAAGATGCGCCCGCCCGCCTCCTCGCCCCTGGGCGACCTCTGTCGCCACCGCTTTCTGCGGACTCGCACTTCGTGCTCATCTGGTTGGCGAGTGGTCCCTGCTCGGATTCCCGCCCGCGGCGGGAGATACCTCGTCAGGGTCCACAACTCCGCACCGCATTCCCCAGTGCTTCGCACACGGGAGATGCGGTGCTCCGTCCACCCCACCTGCGACTCGCTTTTTCCGCGTCGCGGAATACGCTCGTCGCTTGGGACGAGCTGCCGCCGGACCGAGAAGGCAGAAACCGTGCCCGTGTCTTCGCCTCGGTCACGGTTGTTGCCATCTCCGTCCGGCCCCGTTTTTCGGCGCCCCGGCGGCGGCTGAACGCCGCCTCGCGGCTTTGTTCCGCTGGACGCTCCACCAGCCTGAACGGCTGAGGGCAACCCGACCGGGGTCGGGTGTGCCCTGGCGGGCTGAACGCCCGCCTGTGTTCGCTGCCGCTCACACCGGGTCGACGCCGCTGGGGCGGCGTGCGACCCGTTCCGGCTCCGCTGGACGCTGCGCCCCCATTCTCCCTGCGCCGCGGCTGAACGCCGCTTGACGACTTCGTTCCGCTGGACGCTTCACCAGCCTGAACGGCTGAGGGCAACCCGACCGGGGTCGGGTGTGCCCTGGCGGGCTGGACGCCCGCCTGGGTTCGCTGCCGCTCACACCGGGTCGACGCCGCTGGGGCGGCGTGCGACCCGCTCCGGCTCCGCTGCACGCTCCGCCCCCATTCTCCCGGCGCCGCGGCTGCACGCCGCCGGACGACTTCGTTCCGCTGCACGCTCCACCAGCCTGGACGGCTGAGGGCAACCCGACCGGGGTCGGGTGTGCCCTGGCGGGCTGAACGCCCGCCTGTGTTCGCTACCGCCCACACCGGGTCGACGCCGCTGGGGCGGCGTGCGACCCGCTCAGGCTCCGCTGCACGCTCCG
>JAPLNJ010001127.1 GCA_026692885.1 Planctomycetota bacterium
GGCGGTGACGCTGGCCGTTTCGTGGCCGAGGTCGAGGCCGTCGAGCTGTAAACGGCCTGTATTGTCAGAGTTCAACGCCCCCGAACTCCGGATTGGGTTCGGGAGCGTTCTGTTGGGTGCCGGTCGAGGCCAACCTCGATGCTTATCTGGGCGGAATATGGCGAAGCCGTGACGATCCTGCAGACGACGCGACTGCGGCAGGTGCAGCCGTGCGTTCTTGTCACTTCTTTTCCTGTTTCGAGTCTCGCAAGTGTCCGGTCAGTTCCTCGACTATGCGTTTCCATTCGTCCGGGCTAAAATCCTCCGGGCGCCTTGGTTCAAATTGCTTGCGACCATTTAGATACTCGTTTATTGCTTCTGTTAATTTCTTCGAGTCAAATACGTCGATCGGCGGGATCAACGGTGGGTCCGTACGAGCAGGTACTGACGGTCTCGTCGTGGCTGGCTTTGCCGCCTTCGCTGGTGTGGTGGACGAGGCATATTCTTGGAGCCTCTTCGTCTTGTCCGCCAATTCGATGTGCAGCTCTTGGAGCTTCGTCTTCGTGTCCGCCAATTGGACATTTAGCTTCGTCAGCGCCTCCGCCGATGTCTTGGCTTGCGTCTCCAGGGCGGCTCTGTCCTTGGTCAGTTGTTGGACGGTGGCGGTGTGCTGTTTGGCTAATCGCTGGGCTTCCTGCAGCTGTGTCTCCTGACCAGCTGTCTTCGCACGTTCCATCGTCAACAGTTCCTTGGCTCGGTCCAGTAGCTTTCGGTCGGCCAGCCATTGCTGGTTCAGGTCGGAAATCTGTCTCTGCCGCTCGTTCGCCAGCTTCTGCTGCCCGTCGCGTTCGCTAGCCAGTCGCGTGATCTCGCCCTGAAGTTGCTGTTTCTCTTGCTCGATCAATCGAAGAACCTCGACGCTGGTCTTCTCTCGTTCGGCCCGTTCCAAGGGCGTCTCAACTTCCTCCAGCAGCTCGTCCAGCCGCTGCGTGGCATGGCCGTAGTCGCGTTGGACCAGCGACCACTCGCCGACCTCCCACGCCTTCTGACCGTCGTCCGCCGAACGGCGGACCGTGTCGAACGCTGGCAGCTCGCGAATACGCTTGCTCACGCTTTCCTCGAGTCGTTGGTACTGCTGCTGCGAGTCGAACGCCAATACGGCATCGCTGTTGTCTTTGGTCAGCTGAGCGAGTTCCTGCTGAAGATTGTCCAATCGCTTACACGCCTCGTCCGTCTGGCCCCCGCCCAACAGTTCGGTGATCTCCTGGTACGCCTTTTCCGCTGCCCGCTTACGATCCTGGATGAGTTGCGACGCTTCGACCCAGCGCATGGCCTGGAGTGCAGTGCCGAGCGCCTCACGTCGCGGATGAGAACGCTCCAGCCCGGCGTTCAGTGCCAGGGATCGCTCCAACAACTGCATCATGCGGCGCAGAGTCCCGTCCGCCGCGTACCGTTCGCCCCGGTTCAGTTGGTCGTTCCATTGCTCCTTCAGTTCGTCGACCTCCCGCAACACCGTATCGACGGCCGGATGGCTGCGGTACGTCAACCCCTCCGCCTGCTGGTTAAGTACGTTGTACTGAGCCAATGCCACATCCCGCTGCGCTTCGGAGTAACGCTGCCAGGAGACGGCTGCGACCAGCATGCAGGCTGCCAGCAGGGTGATACTGATCCAAGTCGCTCGTAGACGCTGCGGTCTGCGCACGCGGTAGTCGAACAGGTCTTCGGCCATCTTCTTGGCCAGTTTGTAACGGTGGCTGGGGTCCCGGAGTCCCCGGACGATAATCCGCGACAGGCTGCGCGGCACATGGGCGTCGTGCAATTGCTTCTGGCAAGCGGCTAAGTGTCTGGTATCGCCGGAGTAGGCGGCAGCGTTCGACGGTGGGGCTTTACCGGTCAGCACATGCGCCGCGATCATGGTGGCGGCGAAAATATCGTCTTCCGGCCCGACCTCCTTTTCCCCGCGAACCTGTTCGCCGGGCGAGTACCCCGCGTTGCCTCCAGTATTACGTAACGTCGTGTGCCGTGTCGATCTCGTGATTTCGCCTGCTTCACCAAAATCGACGAAACGGACTTCGTCGCGGGCGTCGACCAACACGTTGGCGGCCGACAGATCGCGATGCTCCGTGTTGGCATCGTGCAGCGACTGGACTCCGTACAACAACTTTTCGAGCAGTTCGATTCGTTTGGCCTGTGACGGCTTATGTTCCGCTACGTATTGGTCGATGGGTTTGCCCTGGATGTATTCCAGGATCAAGAACGGTTGCGCACCGGGCTCGTACCAGGACAGATAGGTTTCCGCAGCGAATCGTTTGGGGAAGTCTCGTGCCTCGACTGTCTCGGCCTCGCGTTTGAAGCTGGCCAAGATGTCCGAATCTTCGTTGTGGCAGACCTTGATCGCCGCTGGCCGCTTGTTCAGCACGTGCTCGGCGTACAACACCGTAGCAAAGGCGCCCTGGCCGAGCTTCGATGTGGGCTGGCCCGGCGCAGGCTTGAGCCGGTAACCAAAGCGTTCGATGGCCCCTCTTGTAGCTGGCCGAATGACATGCTCGTCATCCGCGATGCCCAACGCGGCATTCAAGTTGAATTGGGCCATACTGACACCTCTTGGTAAAATGCATCGGGCTTGCCCGGGGGATCATTGCGGACGTTCTGACCATCAGGGGGGCATGGCGTAAAATGGTGACACACCTAAACCGAGAGCCGTCGATGAAGTTCCTCGAATGCCTCGGCTCGGAGCCGATAGAATTCGCTCGTGGAAATCCCCAAGTCGCGTTCGATGGCATCCCGTTCATCGCCTGACACGTACTGGCGTTGGATCAGTTCTGCGAACCGACGAAGCCGTTCGTCCGACCCTGCGTCCCAGGTCGCTACCTGATCTAAAACTTCCGCGTATCGCAATTCGGGACCATCTTGCTGCAACTCGCGTTGGCGTTCTTCAACGAGAAACTCCAGCATTTCTTCGTCGCATGGTCTCTCGTGCTTGGCGTGACGAAAGTGATCGTTCAGGAGATTGGTCATCGCACGGGCCGAGTACCTGCGGAGATCCTGAGCAGTCTCCAATTTGGCCAGCGTATCCGAGAATCGCCCTAGGACCTTGACGAAGAACTCGTTCAACTGTTCCGTGAATCGCGTGCTGGCATGGCATGCATCCATTAACGTGCCATAGCGGCGGAAGAACTGTGGCCGCAAGGCGGTGTACAGGTGCCGATACACCAAGTCCACGATCTCCCGTTCCAGACGTTTCGTTCCGTTGTTCTCGACGCCCGACGTTTGCCTTCGCCGTCGCAGCAAGTCCGCGAGTTTGTCTTCATCCGATTGCGTCATAGCAGCGATTCCTTGGCACTTCGTAGCCGGCCTCCCCAAAGCCGGGCGGAGTACACCCTTCCGTCCCCTGAGTTTTCGAACCCCAAGCCGGATTGGCAAGCAGTTCGGCCGGTCGCTATCGAGCTGCATGGTTCTGGAGAGCCAAGCTGCACAGGTCGGACACACGCACGCTGGCATTGTACATTTTCCGGCAGGCCGTTGTCATTGCTTCTTGGCGGACTGCTTGGCTTTCTTGGACGCGGCCTCGTCTTCGGGATGGATCGTGATCCGGACCTCGCTGGCGCCGAGACTAGCTTGTTTCACGGCCTCGGTCACTGTGGCGCCTCCAGAGGCTGCCTCAGCTGCAGTCTCTGGTTCCAGCGATTGTCCGTAAGTCGGCTCCTCCGCACATGCGTCGTGGTACGTCTTCAGAGCTTCCAGCCGGCTCCAGACGCGACCGAGTTGGTTCTGAGGCCGTGCATCGACAGACGCCAAAGTGCGGCGAGCGCCGTTGCGTGCCTCCAGTTTCTGGACTTCCTGCTTCAGCCGAACCTCGCTCTGGACGACGTTGGCCGCTGCGGTCTGTTGACCTGCCGTGGCCGAGGAGATCAGGTCGAGTGTTGCTGCCTCAACCTGAGCCTGCTCGCGGCGACTCTTGAGCACCGCAACCTCCTGGTCTAGCCCCTCCAACGCTGTCCGCATTTCGGCCAGTGCCCGCTCGCCCTCACTCAGGCTCTTCTGCAACTGCGCCGAGCCGTCACGTTTGATCTCCAATTGCCGCGATTCGCGCTGTTGCTGGGCCATCAAGTCGTCGACCTCCTTCTGGAAGTCGGCCATTGAGAAGTCGGTGTTGGCGAACCGAACAGTGGTTTTCTGTCCGTCCACGGCTTTTTTCATCACGGGATAGGCTTCGGCAAGCAAGCGTTGACGGCGAGCTACACACGCCTCCAGTTTGGCGACATCCCTGTGGAGTTGCTCGACTTGGCCGCGTGAGAGATTCAAGTCCACTTGCCGGTCGATCAGTTGCTGACGGGCCACGCGCAATTCGTTGTCCATTTTTCGGTCGTGGATGGTGTCTGGGATCTGCTCGGTCAGGTTCTCGACTGTGGTGTCGGCTGTGGCTCGGCAATAGCCCGTCAGGTCCGAGACCGAGCGGGTGGACACGGCGAACAGGGCGCCCGTAGCGAGCACCCCCGAGCTAGCGACGATCAACAAGTTCCGCATCATGGTTTGGTCTCCTTGTCGTAACAGTATGGAAGCCGAATCTCACTCATCGGTAAACGTTCGGAAGGAGCCACTTTTCCCAGAATTGCAGAAAGAAATCTCGTGTCCTCAAGCACGACGCGAATGCACAGGAGAGCAAACCCCAAGCGGGGCTTGGAGTTGAGAAAATGGACGAGGCAGCGGACCTCAGTAGCGCACCGAGATCATCGGTGCCTTGGATCGTGGAGGGGTTGATGGGGAGGAATGCCTGACCGACGATTCACCGATTGAGCCATTGCGACCATTACCTGTCGGATCTCACGGTCCCGAAACGCAGGTTCTCAACATGCGAGTTGACGGCAAATCTGGCCTCGCCGGTCGCCGCGATCACCTTGTCGAGGATGCGCAAATCCTCGAAGGTGACGTCGGCGATCCGATGATCGGCGTCGTGGCCGGTGAGTTCCCACTGCGGAGCATTGCCGACGACGAGACTAACGTCCTTGAATACGACACCACGGATGTGGCCGCGTTCCGCATCGTGCCCCCACATGTCCTTGCCGAGCCACAGTCGGACCGCCCGATTCTTGACGTCTTCCAGGCGAATGTTCTCGAACCGTACGCCGCTGACCGTCCCGGAGTCGGAGACGTGGGCAGCCAGGGACGCGATGCCCAGATCATGGATCACGTCGCAGTCGGCGAACAGGACGTTGGTGATAGGACAGCGCGTTTCGTAGGATTGGCAAACAGGTGCAGTGGTCGATCGATGGAGTCGTTCAGTTCGAGCGTCAACAGGCCGGGGCGAGACAACTCGAAGCGAATCTGGTTGTCCTGGATGATCGGAACGACACCGCCTGAGTTCGGCCGGATCTTGGCTGTGCGGATCGCCCGCGGTGCCGTCACCGTGACCCGCACGGTGCCGGAGAAGTCAAAGGACGCAAAGGAGGCTGGCCCGCCGTGCAGGACTTCGGCACAGTACACGAACACGGGTTTGCCGTTTGCTTCAAGGGTATAGTCGGCCGATGCCGGCTCGCCCGCGGGAGCGGGGTAGGCGACCAGGGATGCATCTTCACACAAACCAGTGGCCACCGTGCCGAAGAACGCGATCACGAGCAGTGTCCTCATGGACGAACTCCTACTGAATCATGGCGCCAATTATTCCTGCCGTCACACCTCGCGACCGGACGGCCGCGTTATCCGCATGGTCACGCGCGGGTCATGTTCGAGGTGCCCGTCCGGCCGCGTCGCTGCTACCGCGTGACCGGTTGGGTCAAGACGGAAAGCCTTCAGCCCGCCGACCGATTTCAGATCCAAGTACTCGCCGGCGAGCGTTCCCTGGCCCCGGTGAGTGTCCGCGTCGAGCCGACGATGGATTGGCATCGATTCACCATTGGTTTCAATAGCCTGCAGTTTGAGCAGGTGCGGATCTACGCTGGCGTTTGGGGCGGCCGAGACGGACGGTTCTGGCTGGATGGCTTGGGGTTGGAGGAGGTGGCTCTGGCGAACGTGTTGCGCCGACCTGGCACTCCTCTGCTGGTACGGGACGCACAGTCCGATACCGCGTATGAGGAAGGCCGAGATTTTGCGACCGTGGCAGATCCGAAGCTGGACTTCCGTTTCGACCATGACGGGCCGCCGATTCGTTTGCTGTCCGGCGGTCGCCTGCGGGAAGGCCAGAAGCTGCGGGTCAACTACTTCCACGGCATGGCGATTCACGACGGCCAAGTGACGGTTTGCATGTCCGAGCCCAAGCTGTACGAGATCTGGCAACGGCAGACGGAACTGATCCACCAGCATCTGGCACCGCGCCGCTGGTTGTTGAGCATGGATGAGATTCGCGCCGGCGGGTCCTGTGAGGCGTGCCGCTCACGCCAACTCAGCATGGCCCAAATCCTGGGCGACTGCCTGACCCGCCAATATCAGATGATTCGCCGCATGAACCCTGAGGCGGAGGTCTTCGTGTGGTCCGACATGCTCGATCCGCACCACAACGCCCAGGCCAATTACTATCTGGTCGAGGGCGACTACACGGGGTCCTGGCAGCACGTGCCCAAGGATCTCCGGATTGTGTGTTGGTACTTCGAGAAGCGTCGTGAGAGTCTGGCCCATTTCTCCGCCCTCGGTTTCCAGACCTTGGCAGGTGCTTACTATGACGGCGACACGCTGGGCAATCCCAAGGGATGGCTGGAAACCCTCGACCGTACGCCCGGCGCGCTGGGCATCATGTACACCACGTGGCAGAACAAGTACGAGTTGCTGGCGCCGTTTGGAGACCTGGTTTCAGGGAAGCTGCCGCAATGAACATGCGCAGACGACAATGGATGTCACGACGACAGGTAGCAGGTGAGACTCGCCCCGACTACGGCGATTCGAGCAACTCCAGGCTGACATCGTCCAGTCCCAGCGATGTGTCGAAGTGGCCTTCGCGGGCGCCCTTTTCAATCGTCAGGTGGCCGCCGGCCGTGTTCGGGGTCGTCTCCACGAACGCGACCAAGTGCTGCCACGTGCCAAGCTTGTCCAGGTCATAGGCGTTGGCTTGGACGTTCGTCAGCCACTTTCCCGAAGCGTCTGCGAGGCCAATCTTCAGGTACGGCGCGGGCGCGCCAGGGGCGATCTTGTCCACCCGCATCCAACAGGAGAGCCGGTAGCGACTCGCGGGCAGGACCGGCCGAGGGAGGCTGAACTGGGCGTAGTTCCAGGTCGTGCCGGGCTGGGTACCGGCTATTCTCAGACAGTTCTTACCGCCGTGTGCTGCTCCGTCCACTCGCGCCCTCATGCCCTCGGTGGCTTGCCAGCCACCGGCGCCTTGCTCAAAGGCTTCCTCGTAGACGACTGCCGGATCGGCGGCGTGCCTTTCCGCGGAGATCGGACACAGGTCATAGGCTCCCTCGCTGTCCCGACCGGCGATCGCGAGTTGGACTCGCAAGGAGGGATTCTCCGGTTCGACCATCGCTACCTTCAACCGATAGACGCCGGGCGGAGTTCCGGCCGGAATGGTAATCACGTCCTTCAATGTCACGTCCTCCCCGGGTCTCCAGACGGTCGTCGGGTGAGCGGGAAAGGCCAACGGCTCGGTCACGACTCGTCCTTGCGCATCCGTCAGCGTCCAACGCAAGGCATACGAGGCATAGCACGGAGCCACGCCCTCGTTTTTCCAGCTGTGTTCGAGGAGCAAGCGGGAAGGCGTCCCTTCCCTCAGACGCAGCGTCTTGTTGCAGCGCAGCTGGGTCAACACGAAACGGAACCCGACTCGCCGCGCTGTATCCGTCACCGCTTGTTTGACATCTGCTGGCGCCTGGGCCAGTTCCCGGTAGCTCATGAGATTGATGTGCAGATAGCTGATCGGGTCTTCAAGCCCTTTGGCAAACGTCTCCGGGACGCCCCAGCCCTTCTGCTTCATCTCGGTGTAGCCGCTGTGCAACTCGTAGTTGCAGATCACGCCGCGGGACGCGTAGGAGCGGTAGAATCGCCGCCCCACATCGGCGCTGGGACCTGTGGGAGTCAGGCCATCCTGCCGGAAGTGCAGTCCCTTGATGGCGGCGTAGTCATTGATCGCCTCGTACTCGCCGACGTTCAGGAACACGCGGGTGTGCGGAAACGCCCGAGCAAAGGCGTCGATCAGCCGCCGATAGGCGGCAATGTAGCGCGCCGTGGTGAAGCCGGTCTGCTGCAGCAATTCCGGCGTCCAGCGGGCCAGATGCATCTCGCCCCATTCGCCGATGCAGCCGATATCGACGAACTCCAGCCCCGGCCGACCGTCCAGGTACTTGCCCAGGTCTGCGATGAATCGCTCCTGGATGCGGAGGTAACGGTCGTCCCAGAAGACCGGGTCGATCTGCTCCTTGGCGTACAGACCTTGGAGCTTGACCGACGGCACGCCCGTGTCGAAGACCCATTTCGGCGTGACGTACTGGCGCCGCGAGTGCATGTTTTCCGACATGAAGCGGAACGCGACCCGTCGTTGCCAGCGTTTCACCCACAGGTCGAAGATGGGGCCGAAATATTCGTCAAAGCGGTATTTCCCCTCCGCATCCGGTTCCAGGACCGACCAGTCATCGCGAAAGTAGCCGATCTGCACCAGCGGCGAGAACCACGCCTCGGGTGGCAGATCCTCCGTGTGGAGCGTGCCGGCGAGATAAAGGCCCATGCCGGGGTTGGCCAACGCCGACGACGAGGCGGCCGGGACGACCTGCTGCATCGGCAGGAGGGAAGCGACCGAGGATGGTGCCTCCTTGGTCTGCGCCCCCGACAGGCTCGGCAGAAACAGGATCGATAGCAATAAGCTCCACCTGGACATGATTCAACTCCGTGTTCCAAGGCTCCGAGTTGTCCAAAGACACCACGGCATAACGGACTGCGGCCTATGATAGCCCTCGCCAGCTCGGCCCGATAGAATCGGCCGCAGCCATCTGCGTATCTCGTGACCCAGGAGCCATGGTGCCGTGAAATCCCTGCTGCTATTACTGTGCGTTGTTCCTGCCACGGTCCTCGCTCGCGACCCAGAACCCGCCAAGACCGACTGGTTCATGGCCAGCAAATACGGCGTGTTCGTTCACTACCTCGTCGGCCTGCAGAATAACCCCGACCACGTAGCCAGCCTTGGCCGGCAGACATCTTGGGACGAGTGCGTCCGGGAGTTCGACGTGGAGAAGTTCGCCGACAGGATGCGTGACGCGGGCGCCGGCTACGTGATCTTCACGATGATACAACGCAGCCGTTTCCTGATCGCCCCGAATGCAACCTTCGATCGCCTGACGGGCTACCGGCCGGGTGAAGCGTGCGCCACGCGGGATCTCGTCGAGGATCTGTACCAGGCCCTCAATAAACGGGGCATTGCCCTCATGCTGTACTGGACCGGCGACGGGCCGTGCGACGATCCCCAGGCGGCTCAGGCACTACGCTGGCCCGCGACGGGTCAGGTCACCGACGAGTTCGTCCGCAACTGGTCGGAAGTCGTGCGTGAATACGGTCTACGTTATCGGGACAAGGTCAAGGGCTGGTGGACGGACGGTTGCTACCGCTTCATCGGCTACGACGAGCAGAAACTGGGGGTGCTGGCGGAGGCCCTCCGCGCTGGGTACCGCCAGCGCATCGTCTCCTTGAACCCCGGCGTCGAGGATCGCGTACGGCCGTACTCCCGCCACGAGGATTTCACGACGGGCGAACAGAATTCGTTCACGGATTTTCCAGTCTCGCGGTTCGTCGACGGTGAACAGTGGCACGTCTTGTCGTACCTGGGGAGCGGCTGGGCCCAGCCGGGGACCGCCAAGACGAAGGCCGAGATGGTCGACTACGTCAATGCCTGTAACTCCCTGGGCGGAGTCGTGTCGATCGACGTGGTGCTGTATCGGGACGGCGACCTGGACCGGTCACAACTGGAAGTGCTCAAGGCCATCCGCCCCGGGCTGGCGAAGAAAAGTAACGAGTTGGACGCGTGGCGCGACGGGCAAGCCGTGCCACCGCGAAACAAAGCCTGGCGGAAGCCTGCATTCTTGATGAACGCGGACGGGAAGTACCGCTTGGGGCCGAGTGTGGGTGACGTCCATGCCGCGCGCTGCGGCGTTGACGGCAATACCGCCACCTCTGCCGTCGCCGGCAACGAATGGGCGTGGGCCTACGACGTCAATCTGCTGCGTACTGAGAAGCTCAGTCGCGTCGTGATCGCGTTCGGGCCGGGCTTCGCGACCGAGTTTGAGGTCTTGGCCACGATCGACGGCACGAAGTGGCAGAAGCTGGCATCGCTGCGGGACCAGAAAGGTGGACGGGTCGAGGTTCGCTTCGACCCCGTCGAGGTGCGCATCGTGCGCGTTCGGGCCATCAAACCGGACGGCCCAAGTCAGCCCGGCACGCAGATGTCGATCGCCGAATTGGAAGCCTACGAGTAGCTGGCCCACGTCTCGGTAGGAGAATGGATATGAGGTTGCAGAACCTGATCACCCTGAGTCTGGGGTGGCTCACCGCGTGTGTCGCGCTGGCGCAGAGCCCCTCGCGCGACGCAGATCGTGTCGTGGTCGTCCGCAATGAGAACAGTCCTGTCTCGCGAGCGGTGGCAGACGACTATGCGCGGCGACGTAGCATCCAGTACGTCGTCTGCGTCCGTTGTCAGGACAGCGCCGTCAACCCGGAACGGGAGACTATCGCCTTTGCGGCCTTCCAGGAGTCGCTGGAGAAGCCCCTGCGTGAGTTCCTGTCCAATCATCCAAGCATTGACTTCATCGTGCTGACCAAGGGAATACCGCTTCGCATTGCGGACGCGGCGGGAATCGGCCTGGGCGATCGGCGCCCCTCGCTGGACAGCTACCTGGCGGCTTTGGACTACGACAAGGTACCTGACGCGGTCCGCGTGCGTCTGACCGATAGCGGCTTCACCGGGACCGCCTGGGCCAACCGATTTTGGAACAGCCGCGACCGGTTCACTCACGCGAAGTTCGGCGGTTACCTCGTCACGCGACTGGATGGATACACCGAAGCCGATGCGAAGGCTCTGACCGCGAGATCGTTGGCCGCGGAGCAGCAGGCCGGGAAACTCGCGTCGGACAGCAAGGTGCTGTTGGACACGTGCCCGGCTTTCGGCTACGCCGACCGGCAGCAGCAGCCTCGGCCCATCTTCGACTCCCGGCCTCCGACTGACGACAAGCCGACGATCATCGAGCTCAACTTCAACGAGTACAACGCTGACATGCAGGTTGCGGCGGACATTCTTCGATCCCACAGGGTGCCGGTCGAGTTGGACGAGGTGGACACCTTCGTCGGCCATCGCGCCCAGTTGCTGGGCTACGTCTCGTGGGGCAGCAACGATCGGCACTACGACGCCGGGGCCTATCACTCCCTGCATTTCGCGGCGGGTGCTGTGTGCGAGACGGCGGTATCCACGAGTGCCCGCACGTTCCTGCCCACCCACGGCGGCCAGTCGCTCATTGCCGATCTGATAGCGCAGGGCGTCACCGGAGCGAAGGGTTACACCGATGAACCGCTCCTCCAGGCGGTGGCATCTCCCAGCATCCTCTGGGATCGCTACACTCACGGCTGGACGCTGGCGGAGAGCTTCTATGCGGCCTCGCGCTTCGTGGGTTGGGAGGATATCGTCCTCGGCGACCCGCTGTGTCGCCCGTACCAGTCGTCAATCGAGCAGGAGTAACGCATGGATTTCGTAAGACTGGGCCACAGCGGATTGAAGGTCTCCCGGCTCTGCCTCGGTTGCATGAGCTATGGTGTGCCGGAGCGCGGGACGCATCCCTGGACGCTCGACGAAGAGCAAAGCCGCCAGTTCTTTCGGCGGGCCATCGAACTGGGCATCAACTTCTTCGACACCTCGAACTCGTATTCGGATGGGACCAGCGAAGAGATCCTCGGCCGCGCCCTGCGCGACTTGGCCCGGCGAAACGAAGTGGTTGTGGCGACCAAGGTTTACCACCGGATGCGTAAGGAGCCGAACGGCCAGGGGCTGTCGCGGAAGGCGATCATGACGGAGATCGATGCCAGCCTCAGACGCCTGGGCACAGATTACGTTGACCTGTACCAGATCCACCGCTGGGACTACGAGACCCCGATCGAGGAGTCGCTCGAAGCCCTGCACGACGTGGTGAAGGCCGGGAAGGTCCGGTACCTCGGGGCCTCGTCCATGTACGCTTGGCAGTTCTGCAAGGCGTTGTACGTCGCGCGGCTGCACGGCTGGACGCGGTTCGTCTCGATGCAGGACCATTACAACCTGCTGTATCGCGAGGAGGAACGCGAGATGTTTGGATTGTGCCAAGCCGAGGGCGTTGGTGTGCTGCCCTGGAGCCCACTCGCTCGGGGACGCCTCACTCGGGCGTGGGACGATCGGTCGAATACGGAGCGCGCGGCGACCGACGATTTTGGCAAGACACTCTACGCAGCGGCCGAAACGGCGGATCGGCAAGTCGTTGAGCGTGTCGGCGAGATCGCAGCAGCACGGGGTATCCCGCGGGCGCAGGTCGCGTTGGCCTGGGTGCTGGCCAAGCCGTTCGTCACGGCACCGATTGTCGGTTCCACCAAGTTGCAGCACTTAGAGGATGCCAATGCTGCGCTTTCAGTCCAGCTGACGCCGGCAGAAACTGCTCTGCTTGAAGGGGCGTATGTGCCGCATGCGGTCGTCGGTTTCTCGTGACCTGGAGAGACCGACGCCGCCTACCAGGACTGCGCCGAAGGCATTGACTCTTCGCCCAGGTCTACGGGCCGGGGACTTTCGGCACGATCGAGTAGCGCAGTTCGTCAAGGGAGTCTTCGCTGACCGGCGTGACGTCGACGGAACACTGCCACTGCCAGGTGACATGGTTCGACCGAAACGCCAGGGCGTTCCAGCCACGCTCCAGACGCACCTCGACCGTCTTACTGCGTTTCGGCTCACTGGTCAGCAGTCCGCTGTAAACCTCTCGGCCATTGAGATACACGGTCAGGTGATTCGTACCGGCGAACGCCTGCGTGCTGAGGACAAGATTCACAGTTCGCTCCCGGTCCGAGCGAATCCAGCGTGCCCCGTACCCGGCCTCAAAGCTCCGCGCGTGCGTCACGGCTGCGAAATCCACGCTGCCCGGTGCATCGCCACCCGTATAGTCGACGCTGGCAAACAGCCGCAGCCAGTGTGGCTTCTGGTTACCTGCATCGGCCACTGCCGTAAAGTCACGGCCAGCGACGATCGCCTCGTCCACCGGTCCCCTGGCCTTGGCCGTGTCGAGGGTCTGTCCGTTCCAGAAGGGGGCGACAATTCCGGCTGCCACCAGCCACGGCGGAGAGATCCGCACGTCACGGCGCACGGATTGGCTGCCGACAACGGCCGTCAGCCGCAAGATGTTCTCAAGCCTATTCGGCGTGCCGGAAACAACGAATTCGCCCTCCGATGCCTCGGTCACGGCAGGCGTTACGTCCCACTGATCGCCTGTCAGCGTGACTCGCGGGGATGAATCGCCAGGGGCTTGGGCCCCCGATAGCCAGTAGTGGACACGGAAGCTCTGCCGCTCTTCCTTCAGCGACGTCGGCATCGGCTTGACTTCAAAGGACAGCCTGGGCGGAACGCCAGCGGATTTCTCTAAGGCCTGGGGGAGGCGTTGCTCAGCAATCGCCTTGGCTGCGGCCTCCTCGCCCAGGCCGCGCAACATCGCGATGGCGATCGCAATGTGTCCCGGTTCATTAGGGTGGACGTAGTCGTAGGTCACGTGGAAATCCGGCTGCAGGTGTCGACCTTGTTGCAGCACGTCGCGCATCGTGTCATTGGTCGGCAGCCAGAGCAGGTCCAGTTCCTTGGCGAGGACCGAGGCCTGCGCATTGAGTTTGTCCAGCATGCGGTTCTTCGGCGACGCGATGTCCTCCGTGCAGAGCGTGGCGCTGGCCAGGGCCGTGACGTTGGGATGCAGTCTCGCTCGCAGGGCCGCAATCAACTCGTGGTAGTTCGCCTTCCACTCCTCCAGCGCAGCCGGCTCGTCCACCACGTAGGGCGCCAGCACGTCGTTCATGCCGAGCATGATAATGAGCACCTCGGCTGGCTGAGACAAAGCGGATTTCACGTCGATGCCTGGGACGTCGAGCAAGACTTCCTGGGTGCGAGATCGCAGTTCCACGTCGCGCCAACTCCGCACGCCTTGGCCGCTCCCGCCCAGGGCTACCAGGTCGGGCCGACATCCCGGATAAGTCTGCTTGAGCGCCCAGTCCAATTGGTGCGCAAAACCCGTGGCGTAGTTGCGGCTCAAGCCGGTGATGCTGTCGCCGACCAACACGACCCGTGATTGGCCTCGTTTCAGCAACGGTTCCGCGGCGCTGGCGTATTGCGCGGCCGCGAACAGTACCACGGCAGCCAGTGCTGCTATTCGTCGTTCTTGGCTCATGATTCCCCCGCTCATCATGTTGCACCTCGCGATTCTGCTGCCTCTTGCAGACTTGGAAAGTGCTTCCTATTTGGGCCCTGGAGCCGCTTGTTCTGCGTGTAGCACGGGCACGTGCTCCGGCATCGACTCCGGCGTGGGCGGTTGGAGCACGAAGTCGAAATCGGCGTCGCGGTCACACGTCAGCGTCTGACCATCGAAGCCCAGCTTCACGACCTGCAGCCACGTGTGGCGAAAGGCCGGCTCCTTCTCCGCCTGATGGACGAAATAGACCAAGTAGACCGTCGCGTCGTTCTGCACGAGGAAGCCGGGATGCTGGCCGATCCGATGGTCGCCGGAGCGGCAGCCGGGTTTGTCGAGGATGAGGCCCTTGAATTCCCACTTGTCGGCATCGGCCGAGCGATAGACACCCAAGCCTTTCCACCTATCCTTGACCATCCAGAACCAGCCTTTCCAGAAGATCACGTCCGGACCTTCGCCTTGGCCAGGATCTGGGTCAGGCATTTCGGCGGCCGTTGCCGTCCAGGTGTAGAGATCGTCACTGTCGAGCGTCGTGCCGCGGATCTTGTGTTGCTCGTTCTTGAACCACATCCGCCAGCGGCCGTTCGGCAATCGGTGGACACAGGCGTCGATGCTGCCCGGCACCACGATGCTCTCGAACTTCCAATCGAGCAGGTTAGTGCTCGTGTAGTGGACGATGTCACGCGTACCGGCCCACGTTTCCGGCACGCCGCGAACGTAGGAAATGAAGGCGTGATACTTCCCGCCAACGTCGACGACTTCCGGCGCCCAGAACGTATTGCGGCCCGCCTCAAATTCCAACCCACGGGCGGTGCCGCGGTACTTCCACGTCGCGCCGTCGTCGGGCGTCGAGGCGATGCCGATGTCCGTGCCGTGGACCCACTTTACGCCCTTCTCGTTGTCGGCATCGGCACGGCGGTTGGTGTACAGCATCCACCAGCACTTCTCGTCGCGGTTCCAGATCAGCGTGGGATCGGCAGCGCCGTCATGCACCGGGTCGCGGTACAGCGGCGCCGGTGCCTTACGTAGCGGGCGTGTCAGGGACGCGGCGGGGTCCGCGGCGTGAACGTCGGCTGGCGGAATTGCTGCCGGAATCAGGACGGTGAACAAGACGGCGATGGTCCTTTTCATGACCTTCTCCAAGAAGAACTGGGGCCTGCGGTATAATCGCTGGCAGGATACCCCGGGAAGCGGCGTTCGTCGAGTCGCCCCACTGCTTGTCGGAGGCGAGGCCGGTGTGGGACAATGGCCGGAATCTGGCGGAAGGAGTCCTCGTCATGTCCGATCCCCAAGAAAGCGTGTGCCTTTACTTGGTCCAGCACGGCGAAGCAGTTGCCGAGTCTGTCGACCCGAATCGGCCGCTGAGTGGGCCTGGTCGAGCAACCGTCGAGCAAGTGGCGGCCTGGGCAGCGCGGCAAGGCGTGAAAGTCGACCAGATTCGCCACAGCGGTAAACTGCGAGCGGAGCAGACGGCAGCGATTTTCGCGGAAAAGCTTCATCCCACTGAAGGCGTTTCCGTGCAGCTGGGCCTGGCTCCCAATGACGATGTCCGGCCGCTGGCGGACACCGTGGCGGGTCAATCGGGATCGGTGATGTTGGTCGGCCATCTGCCCTTGCTGAGCCGATTCGTCAGTTTCCTGCTGGTCGGTGACTGTGAGCGACCGTTGGTCCAATTCCGCAACGGAGGCTTGGTCGGCCTAGCCCGTGACGGAGACAACTGGGCGATCAGTTGTGTCATTCCGCCGGCCTTGATCGGCCGGGAGTAAAGGCGATTGCCGGAGACAGTCCGTAGGAGCCTACATGCAGGAGGAGATGACACCACAGTCGCAACGACCGGCATGTACGGGTCTGCCGCAGGTCGTCGTCCGAGAGACGGTCTGCAAGACGATTCTGAATCGGACCTCCTTGGGCGATTACTCACTGAACTGCTATACCGGCTGCGAACACGCCTGCGTTTACTGCTACGCCCGGTTCATGCAGCGATTCCATCCCCATCCGGAAGCCTGGGGCGAATTCGTCGACGTTAAAGTGAATGCGGTCGAGGTGCTCAGGCGGCAACTCCGCCATGCGGAGCCTGGTGAGGTCTTCGTGAGCAGTGCCTGTGATGGCTGGCAGTCGATCGAGCGCGAACGCCGGTTGACCCGTCGCTGCTGCGAGCTGTTGCTGGAGTATGGGTTCGAGGTCCACGTGCTGACCAAGAGCGACCTCGTCCTTCGCGATCTCGAATTGTTCGTTGGCCAGAAGGCACGGATCGGTGTCACGGTGACCGCGCTCGACGAGGACCTCCGGGTCCATTGGGAACCGCGAGCAGCAAGCGTAGCGGACCGTTTCCGGGTGCTGGAAGAAGCGAGCCGCCTCGGGCTGCAGACGGCGATCATGTTCGGCCCGCTACTCCCCTGGCTCTCCGACAGCCAGGATTCCCTGGACGCAATGTTTCAGCGGGCAGCCGACCTGCAGGTGGAAGTCATCTGGGTGGATACACTCAATCCGCGGCCCCGGGTCTGGCCGGCGGTTTCGCAGTTGCTGCGAGACAGCTTCCCCGACTTGCTCGAACGATACCGGCAAATGCTCTTTGAGTCCGGAGCCCGATCCAGGTATTTGGCGGAACTTGGTCAGCGAGTCCAACTCGCTGCCGAGCGGGCCTCGCTGCATGATCGCATCATCCAGTGTTTCTGAAACCGCCCAATGCTCCTGCTTGCAACGCAACGGCCTGAGTCTGCTGGCTCGTGGGCCTACGGTCGGCAGTCTACACCCCTGCGAGGTGCCGCAGAGAGATCTGTCCCTCACGCACCAGGTCGGCATCGCCAACCTCGGACGCGTAGGCCAGGTCAGTCAGCCTCGTGACCTGCGTCGACCAAGACAGTGCCCCAGTCCTGCGCCTCGCACGAGAACGCTGCTGATGGGCATCACCCCGACGCCGGGCATTGAATAGCTCCCAGAACGGAAACGCCCCCGGTCCATTGCTGGGGAACCCGGGGGCGTTCGTGTGGATTGCCACGCGGCAAGTCTCCAAATCTGCCGCCGCACCGAGCGGCAACGAGACAGGCGTGGGCATGGTTCTGGGCAGACCTACAAGTGTCGGATTTCGAGGTTACCCCACTTGCCCCGCAAATACTCGGCCACCAGCCGACGATGGCAGTGTTCTGGCGTAGGTTCGCTACACAGCAGACAGCCGCCATCGATCAAGTCGCGCGACACACGTTCTTCGACTCGCCGGGTGGACAGCAGATCGAGGAACTTGGTCGCGCAGGCCGACCATTCGCACTGATCCTTCTTGACTTCGTCGAAGATCTCCTTCGTCGGAGCCAAGTCGGAAAGATGGACGTAGTCCATCCCGCAGATCTCGCGAAGGAAGAACTGCAGATCCCCCTTCTTGGTGAACCCAGCCAGCTGAGATGCATTTTTCAGACGCACGTCCACCACCCGCAGCAGGCGAGGCTGTTTAAGGCAGCGGAAGAACTGTTCCGCGCTTTTCTTGGTGTAACCGATGGTAAAAGCGATCATGTCATTCCTTCTGTGTCAAGCATTCCGATGCCTTGATGGGGCCATGCGATCACATTGGACTGCATCGGCTTTTTCAAGGCATCCATCGCGGGGTCCGAACATGTCGCACACACCGCCATCGCGACCAACTTCCTGCCGGACGCGACCTGGCGGCGTGTGAATTATCATGGCAACCCAGATCCTCTGTCAGGGGCGCCAAAGCGACGTCGGACGATCATTTGCTCAGAGTGGGCAACTTGATGCCCCGCAGGTCCTTCCCACGAACCTCGATGCCAGCGTCGACCAAGAGTCCGGTAAACGTCTGGAGCTTCTCCAGAGGCGGCTCGGGCAGCTCCACGGATTTGGGCTTGCTGTTCAAGCCGAGCCAAACGAATTCAGGCCGCAGTCTGCGAATCCAGCCAGCGAAGACTTTCGGGTCGAAATCCATGATCGGCTCGATGGTGACCACCTTCCGCGGATACTCCAAGGCTTGGAACTGCCGGTAGCGCTCGCTGGGCGGAGGGGCCTTGGAGATGTCCTCGTAGCCCTTGTCCCGATTGGTCTCCAGCGTGGTAAGCAGAATCACATTGCTGGGAAACGCCTTGACCAGCGGCGCGAAGTATTCCGGCTGCTTCGACTGAAAGTAGTAGGTCCGATTCGGACACCGAGCGTTCTGCTGCCGGATGCGTTCGATAATCCGACGCGTGAAGTCGGGCGGGCAGAACGAGATGTCGGCGTTGCCGCACACGAAGACGATGTCGGCACTCGGGATCGCGTCCAGCCGATCCGGGTGACAATGCGGGGTGTAACCATAACACTCCTGGCAGTTATGCAACTGCCGCTTGGCCTGCCTTTGAAAACTGGGCACGCAGTAGGTGCAGTCGAACTGACAGCCCTTGAATGGGTTCCAGGTCTTGGCACCGGCGTACATGTTCGACTCGGGTTTACCATTCTTCAAAGAATTCTTGTTCATCGTTCGTTCCTTAAATTTGCAGTTTCGTTTGTACAGATATTTGGCGATCAGTTGGTGCAACGACTCCGTTGCACCCAAGACCGTCAAAGACAACAGCTCGACTCGGCCAATGCCTGTCAGCTTGCATTCTGAACCTATCGAAACCTCCTTTCCTTAGTCCGTTGTACTGCCACCTGAAATGACGCACGCCTCGATTTGGTCCGGTGGTCTTGAAGTGTGCGTTTCGGATTTGCTCCTGAATCAGGTGATGCTCGCCTGGCCGAGTTCCTCACAACCGCCGGCCCTTTGATTCATAAGGAAATAACGCAGGGCCGCAACAACAAAAACTCTGAGCCTCGCAGCGGCGCCTCCAAGTCGAATCGATGTGGTGCAAGGAAGATCGCAGTGGAGCCGTAACAGCGGGATGCTTTGTGCCTTTTGGCTTTCGTAAAGCAACAGACACGCGGCAAAGAGATCGACCCTGGGGACCCAGTCACCGGGGAACAGCAAACTTCGCCTCGAACGTGGCACCAGCCAAATACGACCGCGTTTGAAGAGCGGGCGGTCCAGGGGCTAAGGGGCAACCAAGCTTCTGGCTACCCGAAAACCAAGGCTATTCATCGGTGGTGTAGGGGCCGCGGACAGCCGCTTGGCCGCGCTGACAGATGGCGGCAGATCAATGAAACAACTTCCGCGTGCGGCCCGCATCTCACCGGTCGCTGGCCCTACTGGGTCGCGTGATGGACTGTGGAGGTAGTAATCGGCTGAGTACTAGTCAGCGCACCATTCACGCACGTTCCCGCACATGTCGTAGAGGTCCCAGGCATTGGGGCGTTTGCGTCCGACGGGCCAGGTGTGTGTGTCGGCGTTGGGCAGGTTCCAGGCGAACTGTTCGAGTGATGCCGTGTCGGTGGGCCGGATTGCCCCACTGTCCGTTCGGCACGCGTACTCCCATTCCGCTTCAGTCGGCAACCGGTACTCCGCATGCTCCTGCTCACTGAGCCATTTGCAGAACGCGATGCTGTCATCCCAGGTCACCAGGCACACGGGATGCTCATCGGTCTGCGTAAAGCCAGGATTGCGCCAATTTGTGTCCCGTGAATGCGTGCCCTTGCTGGACGCGCGGCTGGCCTGACAGCCGCCCATCCCGTTGACCTCGGCCTGTGTCCGGTGGCCCGTGGCATCGACGTACCGCTTGAACTGGCCCACCGTGACGTAGTGTTGGCCAAGATAGAAAGGCTTGCTTATCTCGACACGATGCCGTGGTTTCTCGCCGGCGTCGGGGGCGAAATCAAATGCCCCTCAGGAATTCACCCGCCGAGATCAAGCAAGTTGCCTGCCAATCGAATTCGTCATCTGCTGGAACGATTGGCAGCTCGCAGTCGCGTCAATGCGCTGGCAACTCCCTCCGAATTTCTTCCAGTTCCCGTTTCCGTTCGGTCTGCTCGGCAGACAGGTCCTTCAGGACCGCGTCGGCAAACTGATTCGTTTCAGCCTGTACCTCGTCAATCGCCGAGTTGATCTCCTCCGGGTCGGGCAGGTTGCGCGACAGGAACAGCAGGCGGCCGACGTACGGAAGCAAGAAAAGGCTGACCCCCAGAGTAACGAGAATCAAGGTTCCAAGGAGCCAGTGTGGTATGGCTCTTCGCGTGCGGTTCAGCGATCTAGTTCCTGATTGCTCACCGGGAGTAGACTGCGCTGCCGCAGTCGCCGGGTTCTCACCGGCGACGGCAGTTTCCAAGGCTTCGGCCGTTGCCGTTGCCGACTGGTAGCGATCCTGTGGGCTTTTGGCAAGCATCCTATGGAGGATTGCCACCACATGGTCGGAAACATCGGGACGAGACCGCTGAATGTCGGGGACAGGTTCACGAGCGTGAGCCATCATCCTCTTGGCGAAGGTGTCCTTCTTCGGACCAGCGAAGGGCGCTCGGCCGACGAGCAGGAAATACAGCGTACAACCCAGGGCGTAGATGTCTGCGCGAGCGTCTACGTGGTGGCTGTCACGCCACTGTTCAGGTGCCATGTAGTCCCCGGTGCCCAAAACCTGATCCGTATCCGTCACAGTCCCCGAATTCGTTCTGCGGTCGGGGGCGTCCAACGAGGCAGGATCAACTTCCGCGGCGGCCCCGTCCAACTCGGTGACAGCGAGCCTAGCCAGGCCTAGGTCCAGAACCTTGATGACTCCGCCTGCCGTACGCATCAAGTTAGACGGCTTGACGTCCCGGTGAATCAGTCCGTGTTCGTGGGCATGCTGCAGGCCAAGAGCCGCCTGCCGCACCGCTTCACAGGCATCCGCCACCGACAACCGCCCCGACGAGCGAACCTGACGAGCCAAGTCGACACCTTCCAAGTATTCCATCGCCAGGAAAGGCTGCCCCTCGACCTCCCCGGCGTCGTGCGCTCGGACGAGGTTCGGATGGTCCAGTCGCCCAACGGCCTCCATCTCGCCCTGGAATCGGGCAACGGCTTGTGGATCTCTTGTCCGGCCCGTGAGCAGCAACTTAACCGCCACCGGCCGCTTCAGTCGCGTGTGGATCGCCTTGTAGACCGTGCCCATGCCACCATGGCCGATCTGCTCAAGCAAGCGATATTGGCCGAACGACTTGGGTAAACTCTCGTCCCGCTCTGGTGACCGTTCGGGGATTCCTGCGACATCTTGCCCTGCCTGCATTCGCCAGACTTCCCAGCTTAGTGACTCAGCCCG
>JAPLNJ010001128.1 GCA_026692885.1 Planctomycetota bacterium
GCCGATCATTCGCCATCCCTCTGGCTTCGCGTAATTCGTTACCTCCTTACGTGCAAAGTTCTGTTCTGACCCGGTGGTTAGCCTTTGGCCAGGCCGGATTGTCCGGCTGATTTGCAGCAGCTTATCTTGGCGCACTCATGGAGCAGACTCCAGTTTCCATGCCGGCAGACAGGCCTTCGGCTCCTGCCAGAGTTCACATTTCACGGCCATTGTAGTGGCACCGAACATGGTGTCAAAATGGTTCCTTTGCTCCTGGCGGGCACGCCAACCATCAAACAGGTGCCATGATGCAACCAGTCAATCAGTCACAACCGCAGATCACCCGCCGCGCGGCGTTGGCGGCGAGCGCGGCGGGGGTGGCCGCCCTGTGGCTGCCGGAATCAGTCCGCGCCCAGCACGAGTCGCCCAGCGAAACGAATCTCCAGCGCATCCTGTCGGGAATGGCGCTGGCGGACAAGGTGGGCCAGCTCGGCAAGGTCTTCGACCGGCTCATGCAGGCGGTCGCGAGCAAACGCTTGACGCTGGAACGGCTCGATGAGGCCGTCCTCCGCAATCTGAAGTTCCTGGACTGGCTCGGGCTGCTCGGAGCAGATGCCCGCGTGGCACCGGATCGGGCCGATGAACTGCTGCGCAACGAAGCGGATAGCTGCTTCCTGGCGCGAATCGTCGGGGCCGCGTCCTCTCCGCACGACGGCGCTCCGAGGCCGTCGAAACCGGGTGGGTAGCCGCTAGCACCAAACGGTATTTTGGCCCTTGCGCGTAAAGAATGAGACTTAACGGTTCAGCAGGGACGGGGCGTGAGACAAGGGGTCAGACGTACAGATTTCAGTTTTCGCGGGCAAGAGGCTTTTCTTATGCTTGGGCACACGACCGCGAAAACTGAAATCTGTACGTCTGACCCCAGCTGGCGGTCCGTCTATGTAAAACCGTGAAACCCCATTCTTGACACCGACAACCCCGAAAACCGTTTGGTGCTAGCAAGCGACGGCTTCGTCGGCCATCGTGCGGACGCGGGGCGGCGCGCTGGTCATCGTATTACTGGTCAGGGCACTCCTGTTTGCACCGTCGCCCCGCTAGAGTAGGATCAGCCAAGATCCAAGCCAACCAGGGCCGCACCATGTCTGAACAGTACGACGTATTCCTGTCCCATGCCCGGCTGGACGGCGCTTGGGTCCACGCCCTGGCCGCCGAGCTGAAGCGGTTGGGCCTGCGGGTGTTCTTGGACGCGTGGGGACTGCGGCCGGGGGAGCTGATCGCGACGGGCTTGAGCGAAGGGCTGGAACGCAGCCGGTTCCTGGTCCTGGTGCTGTCCGCGTCCTCGGTGCAGCGCGACTGGGTGCGGCTGGAGTGGAACGCGTTCTTTTCCCAGCACGGTCCCCGCCGTCTGCTCCCCGTCAAGATCGACTCCGTGGCGCCGCCTGCCATCCTCGCTCCGTTGACCGCGAGATCGGCGACCGGCGCGGGGAGGGCGCCGACCTGGGCAATCTGGGCTTGGCCTACCGAAAGCTGGGCGAGCCGGTCAGAGCCCGCATGCTCCTTGAGCAGGCATTGGCCATCGGCCGGGAAATCGAAGACCCGCAAATCATCCGGATCGTAAGCCAGGCTCTCCAGAAACTTGGCACGTAGCCTGACTCTCCAGAGCCGGGCAGGATCGCGAGCGATTTACCACGCGGGAGTCGCACGGGATCCAGCAGAAAGATAGATGAAAAACGCGTACACCCACGGAACATCTTTCTGCCATCAATCTTTCTGCCAAAACCTCTTCCCACCCCTGTAAAGGTGCGATTCTGGAGAAAACGGCGGGAATCGCGAGGTTGGAGTTCACGCTTTAGCGTGCCAGCGGCGGGCAAAGCCCGCCAAAAAGACACGCCAAAGCGTGAACTCCAACGGCCTTCCGACCTTTACAGGGGTGAAACCGCTTCCCAACGTGTCACAGGTTGCGGCTTCCGGTCTCAACGAGCCGCCGACAATTCGAAATGCAGCTTCTGCGGCCGCGCGGCTTCCCGGATCTTCCCGTCCGCTTCTTCCACCTTCGTGGTCAGGGCCGCAAGTTGCTCCTTCAGCGCTGGAGCCGCACCCGCGGCGTGGGCTTGCTGCGACAGGCTGCGCCACTGGCTGACCAGGCCCTCCTTGGCAGCCACGGCCGCCAGGATGGCGCGCGACTGAACTACAATCGGACTCGCCTCCTTGGTTTCCGGGGGCGCGCCCAGCGCGGTCAGGTTCACGCCGGCCGCCAGGTCCTTGGCCGACACCGACGCCGTCTCGACGCCATTGATCTTCAGCGTGTACGTGCCGCTCGTCAGACCGGTGACCTTCAACGTGTACTGACTCAGCTCCAGGATCGTCGGGTAGAAAGGCAGGACCGCGCGGGCGTCATCCGGCACGGGGAACGGCAACCGCTGGTCCAACCGATCGAACTCGATCTTGCCGCCGTCGGCCTTCAGCTGGTCCACCTCGCACCCCTTGGCCTCGCCCAGCTTGCCGCTCACGTCGATGGTGACGCTGCTGACAAAGCCATCGGCGCCCAGTTCCTTCAACAGGGCGGCGGCCATCATCAGCTGGCCGCACGGGCCGGGATGAACCGGGTCGCCTTGCATCGACACCGGCTTGGTGGGGATCTTGTCCTGGGCTGCCAGGAAGGCCCGCAGGTGTTCCCCGCCGGTCAACGACTGGTCCTGGGCCAACTGCTTCACGATGACCAGCGAGTTGGCCAGCGTTTCCTGCGGCTTGTTGTTGGCCCAGAGGTCGACCAGGATGTGGAACTGGTCGGCGTAGGGGAGCTTCTCGTTTGCCGCGAACTCCTTCAGGGCCACCGCATACTCGTGCAGGCGATTGCTGCCACCGAGGCGGGCCAAGGTGCTGCCATTGTTAATCGGACTGGCCGAGAAGATCACCGGCCGGGCCTTGATCCCGCGAATCCGCTCGACCATCAGGCCCATGTTGGCCACGAACTTCTCGGTCGGCGTGCCTCCTTGATCGTTCATCCCCAGCTCGACCGACACGACGGTCGGCTTCCAGCCGGCGAGATCGTACTCGAAGCGGGCCAGTGTGCTGGGGATCGTGTGTCCGCCGACGCCGGAGTTGCGAAAAGCGAACTTCAGTTGGGGATACCGCGCGAAGCAGAAAGCTTCGAAGTAATTGGAGTGCAGGTGCTGGGCCGTGATACTGTCGCCCGCCATCACCCAGACGTCGCCGTCTTGGAGCGGGAAATCGGCCTTGGTCTGGACGGTGGCTGCCAAGGACGCCAACACCAGAACGATCAAGAACAGGGACTTACGAGAGACGTACTGCATCACTGGTCCTCCGGCTGCGGTTAGGAGACGATCAGAACACTCGCTTACGCCGTCCATTCTCGCCGCTCCTGGACCGAATACAAGCAGGGAGGTATCGGTATGGACCTGACTGGGGCGAGGACTGTGCCGGGTGGGGTCGGCCATGCGCAAGGCTGCGAAATGCGCGACTTCAACAACTGCGTCTCAGGGATGCGCTGCTTCTTCCGATGCGTCTTTGGAAAACCGTCCTGGCCCACCGCGTTTTGCTCGGCCGACTACTTGCGTGGAGGGGGCAACTTGACATAGCCTCATCTCACAACGAAAACTCCGTTCCGTCAGGCTACTGCTGTGGGGTCGCCGTGGCCGCGACAAAAGATACGGACCCCGTGCATCGCAAGGAGCAGCTCATGAGTACTCGAGCCCACACGCGCTTGTGGAGTCTGATCGGCCGCCTTGTTCTGGCCGCGCTGTCTCTCTCCTGCTGGGCCGCGCACGCGGAAGACGGCCGCCTCCAGCCGCAGAAAGACTTGAACGGCTACTTTCCCTTTGATCCGCCAGCGTCGTTGAACGCGTGGGAACTGCGGAAGGAGCAGGTGCGGCGGCAGATACTCGTGGCGGCGGGGTTGTGGCCCATGCCAGCGAAGAACCCGCTCAACGCCGTGATCCACGGCAAGATCGACCGCGGTGAATACACGGTGGAGAAGGTCTATTTCGAGAGCGCCCCCGGCTTCTTTGTCACGGGCAATCTGTATCGTCCGAAGAACATCCAGGGCCGGGTTCCCGGCGTCCTGTTCGCGCACGGCCATGCCAAGGATGCGCGGTTCTCGAGATCCAGTCCGGACGCGACGCGCCGGCAGATCGCCGACGGCGCGGAGCGATTTGAAAACGGCGGACGCGCCCCTTACCAGGCCCGGTTGGTGCAGCTCGCGCGCATGGGTTGCGTCGTGTGGCACTGGGACATGCTCAGCGATTCGGATTCCATTCAGCTCTCGCGCCAACTCGTGCATGGTTTTGCCAAACAGCGGCCAGAGATGAACACGACGGAAAACTGGGGACTCTACAGCCCGCAGGCGGAGGCGCATTGCCAGTGCATCATGGGCCTGCAGACGCTCAATTCTGTGCGCGGCCTCGATTTTCTGCTCAGCCTGCCGGAGGTGGATCCCGATCGCGTCGCGATTACCGGCGAGAGTGGCGGCGGCACGCAGACGATGTTGCTCGCCGCGATCGACGATCGCATCAAACTGTCCTTCCCCGTCGTGATGGTGAGCACGGCCATGCAGGGCGGCTGCACCTGTGAAAACGCCAGCCTGCTGCGTGTGAACACCGGCAATGTGGAATTCGCCGCGTTGTTCGCGCCGAAGCCGCAGGGGATGAACACCGCCGACGACTGGACGAAGGAGATGTCTACCAAGGGCTTCCCGGAATTGCAGAAACTCTATGCCGCCTACGGCAAGAAGGAGCAGGTCTTCCTCCAACGCGGCGAACATTTTCCGCATAACTACAACGCCGTCACGCGATCCGCTTTCTACACCTTCCTCAACAAACACTTCAAACTTGGCCAGCCCGCGCCCGTGATTGAGCAGGACTTCGACCCGCTCGCATCCGAGCAGCTCACCGTCTGGGACGACCAACATCCCGCACCCAAGGCGGCCGATCCCGAGTTCGAGCGCAAGCTGCTCAAGTACTTCACCGAAGATGGAAACAAACAGCTCCGTGCTGCCGCGGCGACAGACAAAGGACTGCATGAAATCATCCGGCCAGCGGTGGAAGTGTTGGTTGGCCGCACCTACGCGAACGCCGGCGCCGTCGAGTGGCAAGATCGGGACGAACAGGATCGCGGTGACTACCGCGAAGTGACCGGCACGCTGCGTAACAAGACCCACGGCGAGGAAGTGAAATCCGTATGGCTCTATCCCAAACAAGGGAATGGCCGCGTGGTCGTCTGGCTCGCTGACAGCGGGAAAGCCGCTCTGAAAAACGAACACGTGCTGAAGCTCGTGCGCGGCGGCACGGCGGTCGTTGGCGCCGATCTGCTGTTCCAAGGCGGCGAACCGGTGAAACAAACCCGCGTCGTCGCCAACCCGCGTGAATTCGCCGGCTACACCTTCGGCTACAACCACGCCCTGTTCGCGCAGCGGACGCACGACGTGCTCACCATCGTGACCTACCTGCGCAAAGCCCAGGCGGGCTCGCGTCCGAATCCGAAACACGTCGCCGTCGCTGGTTGGGGCAGTGCGGGTCCCATCGTCGCTGCGGCCCGCGCGCTGGCGGGCGAAGCGATTGACCGTGCCGCCGTGGACACGCAGGGATTCCGCTTCGGCCAGGTCCTCGACTACCGCGACCCCATGTTCCTCCCCGGGGCAGCGAAGTACCTGGATGTCTCCGGCCTGCTCACGCTGAACGCTCCTCACCCGCTCTGGCTCGCAGGCGAAGGCGACAAGCCGGAAGTCTTTGGCGCGAAGTTCACGGAACTTACCAGCTTCGCGGGCGAGGCCGCGCAGAAGGAAGCCTCCGCCGTCGAGTGGCTGCTGAAATAGACCACCCGCCAGATGCTTGGTGGTGGTGGTCAAACTACGCGGGATCCCACAAGACTCCGCCCGTTCCGCCCTCGCCACCCCACCGCCGCCAGCGGCGGCGGTGGGGTGGCGAGGGCGGAACGGGTGCGCCGGGATATGGGCGTCGTCTAGTCGCCAAACCTGCATCCACCGGCACGGGGCCGGTGGGGACCATGCAAATGCGCAACTTCAAAGCCGCGTGTTGCTGTGTTCGTCCTCCTGGATCGCTGGCATGGATCGGTCCTGAGCCAATGCCGTTGGATGATTCAGGCCATGAGGTTCTTATCCCACGGTCTGTTTCAGCAGGGCGATGGCCGCGGCGGTCATCTCACGCGCGGCGGTAGGCTGGTACGGAGGCAAGTCGACAATCTTCGGTACCACCAGGGCCGAATACTCGCCAAGCTGGTAGGCCGTGGGGTCGGGCACGTAGCCGATCGAACCATCGGCGCAGCCCACCACGAGCGTGTCGTGAAGCGGCGAGTCCCGGCGGATCGCCAGCCCGTAATAGCTGTACAGCTCGGCCGGATGGAGCAATATTCCCACCGGCCCGAGCTGGATCGCGCTGAGCGTGATCGGCAAGTGCTTGACGTTTCGATCGCGGTGCTCATTGCCCCGATACCAGTCGGCGGAAAAACCGGCGTCGACCCACTGCCCCGACTGGCACTTGCTTGGGTCGCGGCGATACTCGTCAACCCATTGTTCGAACCGTTCCATATCGAACGGCACGTTGAAGGGCGTGCTGCGCGTGCGCAGGCAGTCGACGCGCTGCGGAGTGGCGGCGGCAATCGCCTGTTTCAAGGCGGGAGTCATGGCGGCCACAGTTTGCCGGATCTCGCCGCGCCAGTCGCTGCCGTCGCCGGGGTTCACGTCGCCGATGTGGCCCTGGAGGAACGACGGACGCAGGCCCAAGTCTTTGCGGAGATCCCGGGCCACCTCGCCCGGCCAGTCGGGCCCGGCCTGCTCATCGGCATAGCACACGGCATGGGCCGAGAAGTGATACCACACCAGGTCCGGCTTCTTGCCTGCCCGGCGGAAGACCAGGGCGTGGAGCAGCGTGTCGAGCCAGCGCTGGGCGTCGGTCGAGTGGGGGCCGAATTCGGCATCGGTGCGGGCCACGCCCTGCTTCACGGTGCGGTTGTGACTGCCGCCCGTCGCGCGGCACTTGCCCAGTGACAGTTCGGCCGGGGCCAGATCGGCCTTGGCCGCGGTGATTGCCTCCACGGTGCGTTGCTCCACGGTGGCCATGAACTCCGGGGACATCCCACCCCACTGCCGGATCTTCTTGAAGGTCGGCATGCTGTGATCGTGCGTGGCGACCAGGTGGATCTGCTCGGCCGGGATCCCCGTCCGCCCGGCGGCTGCCTGCTGGATGCGCCCGGCCATGTCCTGATCCAAGCCCAGGATGTCAAGCGAACAGAGGACCACCTGCGTTGGGCCGCAGGTCAGCACCAAGGCCCGCACCTCGGATGGCTGGCGAATCCCCTTGACCCGTCGCTCTTGTCCCGGCGGCTTGTGAAAGCCGGCCAATTCGATGCCCAAGGGCGGCGTGATATCGACCACGCCCTCGCCCGCAGCCAAGCCGCCCGGGGCCACCGCCTTGGCCTGCGTCGCCCCCAAAACCGCCGCCCCACCGATCACCGCCGAGAGAAACTGCCGCCGTTGCATCACCTATCTCCTTTGAATTGGGATTTCCCATCTAGTGCGTCGTCAAGACGAAGAGCGTGGGTTGCCTGCGGGACGGCGCTAGCCGCCGGTGAAGAGTGGACCTGTTTTCCCGGAGAGACCCGCGGCTAGCGACTTGCGGCTCACCATGTCTGGCGGCAAAGTAAGCGGCATTGGGCTAGTGCGTCTTCAAGGCCAAATCTTGGGGTGCCACTGGCTCTGCCAGTGCTGGCCAAAAGTTCGGCCTTGCGCCCGTCATCGCGTCCGACGTCGCCGAGTGATCCGATCGCGATTGACCTCGGCACTGGCGGAGCCAGTGGCACCCAAGCCAACCCCAACATTAAGTCTTGACGACGCACTAGCGCCGTCCCGCTCACTCATCGCCATTCCAACCCTTCGGCCTGAAGACGCACTAGGCTCCGTTCGGATACGCTCCGAGCAGCAACCGTTTCGCCATGTTAACAGCGCGGCTTGCGGCCTTCCAGTCAGCGTGCCGGCTCAAGATCCATGAGCACGTAATCGGCCTCGTCCAGTCCAAAGGCGAGTTGGCTGGCCAGGTTGGGTTCGGCGTCCTGCGGCCCCGAAGAGTCCAGCAGGCAGCGGAACGTGGTCAGGTAAGCATCGTTCGAGAAATAAGTGAGCGGAATAGCGCTAGCCACCGGTTCCGGATTGGCCGCAACACCGGCGGCTAGCGCCGTTGGATGCGTCTCCGCCGTGATCTTCGGGCGTTGGTCGCACGCAAAGCCACCGCCGTCGTCCTCAGTCTGACCGCACGTCGATGAAGTCCGGCGGACGTAGTGAGTCAGATTCGCGACACACGGTAGCGCGCGGAGGTCTGTCAGACCTGCGTGCGCAAGAGCCCTGTCAGAAGTTGCTTCGGTGTGTCGGACCGAGGCGCGCAGAGAGCGGGATTGATCAACCGACAGCGTTGACGGCGTCGGGATTCGAAGACCGCG
>JAPLNJ010001129.1 GCA_026692885.1 Planctomycetota bacterium
GCCCACAGGGTGGAGTCTCGGAAGGCAAACGACGGACGCGAGGCGCCGATGATCGGCTTCGACTCGTCGGGCAGCAATCCATTTTGCCCCAGCTTGGCGTCCCCCGCATTGACGGAGGTGTCGATCTGGTCGCCCGGACGCACCACGTTGGTCCAGCCCAGCAGTGTGTAGCCGGCCGTCGCTTTCCAATGGCAGTTGACTTGGTATCCGAGCGTGACACCCAACTCGGGGACTAACGAGAGAATCTCCCGGCTGTAGGGGTTGATATTGGTCCGCTGAGCCAACAGGCCGCCGCCCGTGTACACGTTGCCTTGTCCGTCGGAGGGGACGCTGACGGTCGAGGTGGTCGAGATTCCCGTGGCCGTGTCGATTTGCGTGGTATTGCCATTGATACGGACTTGTTGGCGGTTGCCTCCCAGCCCAAGCTTGGTCAGCAGTCCCAAGGACCAGCGTTCCCGTTGGCACGTCCAGGTGAACCCGATGTCCGCACCGTGGAAGGTGTTGTTTGTTTCGAACAGGTCCTGGACAATGAACGCAACATTCCCGTTCGTCGAGTCCCCGTTTTGGGACTGGTTGGGATCCAAGGAGTACAGGTTCTCGCGGATGGCCACGCCCTCGGATAACCTCAAGTACCGGTAGCCGACGAGGAAATTGACCCGTCGAGCCGGCCGGCAGGCATCGCCGGGGTCGCAGCAGAGGGCCGTCAGCAGATGGAGATCGGCACCGTCGAACGAACTCCGGAGGTCGACCGTAACCGCGCCCGACACAGCACCGGATCCGGCCAACGCGATTCCGGCGGTGGGCAGATAGCCTACCAACTCGGAGTCCTGCTGATTGCTGACCACGTTCAAGAACGGCCGCGCAATCGTGAGGAGCCCGGACGACTCGGCCGTGAACCGCCGGTTGTTGTCGGCCAGGCTGAACCAGCCACCCTCCAAGCCGATCGACCCTGCGCAATTCAGCCACGTACCCAACTCGACTCTGGCTCCGCTCCGGTATTCGTCCAGGTACTTGCTGTCCCCGAAGATGATCTGCGTGCCGGGTTGCCCCAGTTCTCCATGGTTGCCGCGCGGTGCCGTGGTGACCAAGGGAGGCAGGTACATCCCTTTGACGGACCACCCGAGATACTCGCCATGCGCCCAGAATCTGCCGCCCGGCCCGACAAAGCAGGCCGGCTGGCAAGCCAGGCAGTCATCCTGTCCGCAGCCACTGCAAGCGGAGTCACCGTAGCTGCCACCGCCGTCCTCAGACAGCATCGCCTCAGACAGCGTCGCCTCGGGGAGCGAATCGGAAGAGCGCGCGAGCGCGCAGCTGGTTGCCATTTGGAAAACGAAGATAACCCGCAGCAACAAGGGCGATAAGCGTCGCATACAGTTTTCCCGGTAAAGTTAACCGCGCGGCAATGTCCGCTTAATCGTTATCGTCATCGCAACCGGAAAACTTTGACAGGATCTCGCAGACAGCCAGATTCCGTCGGGGTGCTAGCAGGGGAATCCCTCGTAGAACTTCCGACTCTCCCGCGCCATCTCCAGCAGCAGGGCAGTGGGCCTAAAACGCGTTCCGAGCTTCTGGAACGGCTGGAGCATCTCGACGATGGTCGCGGCTCCGAGCGTGTCGGCCCAGAATAACAAACCGCCTTTGGCAGCGGGAAAGCCCAGCCCGAAGAGCATGCCCAGATCGACGTCGCGCACGTCGCTCAGCAAAGCATCCTCCAGGACGCGGGTGGCCTCCAACAGAAAAGGCAATAACAGCCGCCGGGTGATTTCCTCCTGGGAGTACGACTGCCGGCGCCGAACATAGGGTTCAAACAACCGGACGGCAGCCGGGTCGGGCTGCGGCTGATGCAGTCCGTCGGGGTACGAGTAGAATCCGCGGCCGGTCTTCTGCCCCAGTCGTCCGGCTTTCATGAACGTCGGCAACACAGGCGTGACCGCGATCCGGTCAGGGAACGCCTCCCACATCGTACGGCCGGCGTAGAAGGCCGTGTCGATGCCGATCAAGTCGAGGATGGCCATCGGCCCCAACGGCATCCCGAAGGCGACCGCGGCTCGATCCAGGTCCTCGATCGAGACGCCCCCGCACAGGAGTTGCAGCGCCTCGTTCAAATAGGGCGACAGCAGACGATTGACCAGGAAACCCGGCCCGTCCTGCACCACGATCGGCAGCTTGCCAATCCGCTTCAGGTGCTGGACGGCCGTGGCAATCGTCTCGTCGCTCGTCTGCTGGCCGCGAATAACTTCGACCAGCAACCTGCTGCGGACCGGGTTGCAGAAATGCAGACCGCAGAACCGTTCGGGATGCTGCAAGACACGGGCCAAGTTCGAAATGGGAAGCGTGGAGGTGTTGGAGGCGAGGATCGCCGCCGGGCCGAGCCGGCTTTCCAGCCGCTGGTAGATCTGCTGCTTGACGGCGGCGTTTTCCACCACGGATTCAATCACCAGATCACACGCGGCCAACGGCTCGTGGCCCGAGCCTGACCGCAGCAGAGCGGCCAATTCTTCGAATCGCTGCGGGTCGGGCGCGGGCAACGCGACGTCATTGGCCGCTTCTTCCAGGATCGCTGGCGTCGCTCGGGCCAGGGCGTCGGCCGCGGCATCGACCACCGTTACGGGCACCAGGTGCTTGAGATGCGCGGCGGCAATTCCGACGCCCATGACTCCCGCACCGATTACGCCCACCGCCCGGATCTCGCGGGGCACGGTCCCCGACGCGACCCCGCTGGCCCGCTGGTTGCGATCCTTGAGCTGGGCGACATTTCGCAAGGCAGCGTCTGACGCGGGGGCTTGAGGCGAAATCGTGGGATCGGCCGACATGCTGCCGTAGGTCGTTGAGTGTTCGGGACGTGCCAGAGCCATCGCGAGAGTGTAGCCTGCCGATGGCCGCGCAGGCAACGCCCAGCCCTGCTGGCGACGATGGGCGTGCGTCTGGCCCAAGTGCAACTCAGGCCTTGATTGTAGCCTTGCGAAATACTAGCAGGGTGGCTGAGCCTAAGTACCTGTCCAAGAACAATTTCGTAAGGCGGAATTTATTCCGCCTGAGTGGATTAAAGTCCGCTTTACATCGAAAACACGGATTTGTTCTTGGACAGCTACTAAGCGAAGCCCCAGCAACAGTGGACTGATGTGTCGCTTAGGCACAGCCACCAGCCACCCGCTGCGTTGCTAGCCCTGACAGCATTTCGCAACGTTACGATCAAGGCGGCCTTGATCATAAGGTTGCGCATCGTAACCCGACGCGTCAGCGAGGAAGAGCGGCGTTTTCCTCGCTGACGCGTCGGGTTACGATGATCCGCTGCTAGCGTTTTGCGCCACCTTATGATCAAGCCCCTGGCGGCGTTGATCGTAACACTGCGAAATGTCTTCACTGCTTGCTGGTCCCGTCCGAGAAGCTCCCGACGTAAGTCGGTGAGAGCAGTCCCGCCAACTCCTACTACCGCGGCGCATCACCGAGTTCCCCCGACTCGTCGGCTGCCCGCCGCCTCCGGCGGCGGGCAGCCGAC
>JAPLNJ010001130.1 GCA_026692885.1 Planctomycetota bacterium
TTCCAACTCGGGGCTCGGCTGACCGGAAGACGGCGACAACTGCTGCTTGAGGTCACCCACGACGGAATCTTCCAGACCGTCAAGAGTCTGCAGAACTGCATTGCATGTCGGGCAGTTTTCGACCTGCCGAGCGATCTGCTCCAACTCGCCATCCGGCAACTTGCCCAACACGAAATCCGCCAGCACCTCGCGGGAGTAGCAGACTTTATGGCATGGGTCTGGCACGTTTTTCATCGTAAGGAGCCTCCAGTTGGGCAGAAGGAGCCGAATTACTTCGTGGCAAATCGGCAACATGGACGCGGCTGGCAGTCCGCAGCTACCTGATCAATGCGAAACAGAGAGCGCCGGCCCTAATCGCGCAATCAGCCAAGGGATATAACGCACAGCCGCAACAGTCACGGCTGCAGGTCACCCAATTCTTCCCGCAACCGCCGCAACACTCGCGTTTTCACAAGACGAACGGCAGAAGGACTGATTCCCTGGTCCCGGGCCACATCAGCCGCGGCGTGGCCTTCCACCGTGTAGCGCCAGAACGTTTCCCACGTTCTGTCGTTGAAATCGGCTCGGATCAAATCCAGTGCCCGTAATCGCAACTCCTGGATCTGGCGGCGTTCGTCGGGACATTCGGAGTCGCTGGCCTCGGACGCCTCGATGTTCTGCAACCGCTCCTGGAAATCGGAGCCGCCCACCGCTGGGAGTCGTCCGCGGGATCGCCGGAAATGATCCGCAGCGCGACTGCGTACGATAGTCCGCAGCCATCCCCGGAAGGTATCACTTGGACGGTCCTTGCGGAACTCCACGATGCCACGAGCCACCGTGGCAAACACGTCCTGAAAGACGTCCTCGGCGTCGGCCTTATCGATCCCGGTACGGCTTCGCCAGAAATTGACGAGCGGACCGTAAAGTCGCACCAGCTTGGTCCAGGCATCGGCATCCTGAGCCTTGATGCGTTGGATAAGAGTTAATGATGTCAAGTCAATCGACGATCGAGAGGGAGTAATAGGGTCCATCAGTCACATCCACCGCAACGGAACATTGGGAGCGGACGAAACAGCTTAAAGCAGGCTCCCAGCCTAGTCGCCCCTTCGTGATCCGTAAAGCTGCCACACTGACAGCCACGCTGAACGACATGCCACACTGAACGACGCAAGACGCTCCGGTCCCCAAGCCACAAACGTCACGCAGGAGACCTGCCAGACGGCAGCCCAGATGTTCGCGGAACGTCTACCTGCGCCGTGGCTGCACGTGCGATTGCTGGACGTCGGGATAAGCGGCCAGGACCAGCCAAGATTGAGGCAGCTCAGCCTGTTTCCCAAAGCCGATCCCGATCAACAAAGCCGCCTGGATGACGTCGTTTGCCAGATCAAGAAAAAGTTCGGACCAGCGTCGTTGCAGCGAGCCTTGGGGATACTGCACAACGTGAAACCCAGCTCCGACCCGCCGGGGGCTGACGAAAACTAGGACGGCCGGTAGATTCCCAAGTCGTCGCCTGCTGGCCGATGGCTACTTCCACTTGGCTCTATCGGAGTTGTGCCTGCAGCATCAGATACCAGGGCGTCGTGCTCAACCCGCCCCAGCCATCGGGCTTGTGAGTCCCCTCGAACTTCCGCTGAACCTCCGGACTGAACGGTGCCAGGGCGTCCCAGTACCGTTTCTCGGCAAGGGCGGTGGCGATCAGGTGGTCGATGTCGGCTGAAGTGAAGACCAAGCCGTGGCGGTAGGCATCCACGATGCCGATGACGTCGATCTGGTAGTAGCCAGGGTTCGGATGCACGCCTACCCAGTGCTTAGTCGAGCCGTCCGGTTTGTAATCCCAGGCGCCGGCCGGCTGCCAGTAATTCCAGATCTCGTACGTGCCGTTGGGTTTCAGCTTCATCCGCGACTTCATCACGTGGAACCACTTCTCGGCCCGCTCGCGGTAGACGGCCTTGCCCGTGACATCGGACATGGCCAGCAGCCAGCGGGCCACATGATTCGCCTTGTTGCTGGGATGCGAGAAGCCGTTACCGGGGGCGTTGCGTTGCTCGTATCCGCTCGTCCACTTGCCGGTCTTCGCATCGATCCCGAACGGCAGCACCACCGGGATGATCCCGCCGCCCTTGGTCTCACGCCAGGCACCGCGCTGCTCCCATTTCTGGTAGACCTGCTCGGCCAATCGCACGTAACTCTCGGCCTGGGCGCCAAATTTCGCCTTCAGCGCCGGGCGTTTGAGGATCTCGCCGGACATCAGGACGACGGGGCGCAGAGCCATCGCTTCACCCAGCAGGCTGTCGGCGTTGTAGTCATCCAACTGGTCCACGAGTGTGCCAGCAGCCTTGGGCTTGGGCCAGCCCACATACCCGTCCGGTTCCTGCACGCCGCGTTTGATCCAGGCATCGGCCCAGTCCGTCAGCCGCTCCACCCACTTCGCATCCTCGGTGGCCAGGTAGCCATAGTAGAAGCCGTCCAGGAACGGCGTGATCAGCCAGCCGATCTCCTCGCCCAGTTCCCGGTTGCAGTAGCGATTGCGGGCGTCGTTGGTGATGTTTTTGTCCCACCGCGTCAGCCAGTCCCGAAACTTGCCATCCTCCATCCTGACCAGGGTGGATTGCGGCTTGGACGCCACTATCGCACCGTCTGCTGCAGCCAGCAAGGCGGAGCCTGTAGCCCAGCAGATCAGACCAGTGAGGCAAACCCGGTTGGTGATCATCACGTTCGCTCCCTTCTAGTGCTGTGGGACAGTCTCGACCTGACGACCGCGGCTTCTCCGATCTTGGCAGGTTCAGATCGCAGAATTCGTCCAGCGCGATCGACGGTTAGAAAGTTCCGTAGATCTCCACGGTTGTCGCCGCCATGTTCTCACAGTTGTTGATCAGTGCCCAGCAGTGCTCTTGCTGCAATCCATCAGGAGGCCCCGCACTCGCAGCCACTCTGCGCAGCGACTGGGCCAGGTCGTCACAGGAAAGTCCGGCTGCGACCGCAAGCCGAAACCGTGACCGCCGCGGTCGTAGAGATGCAGCTCACACGGCACGCCGACACTGCGTAATGCGCCGGCCAGCGCCAGACAGTTCTGGGCGGGGCCTTGGTCATCGAACGCCTGAGCCATGAAGACGGGCGGCAACTGCTTCGTGATCTGGACGTCTGGACGCAACTGCTGCTGTTCGTCCAGGAATCCGGCGGGATAGATCAAGATCGCGAAGTCGGGGCGGCAGGAGAGCTTGTCGGCATCATCCGCAGCCGGATATTGACGCTCGCCGTCCTTGATCGCGGCCATGCCGGCCGTGTTCCCGCCCGCCGAGAAGCCCAGGACACCCAGACGTTGCGGGTCCAGACCCCACTGGATCGCCCGGCTGCGGACCAAGCTCAGCGCCCGTTGCGTATCCTGGACCGGCAGCAGCCAACGAGGCTGGATGTCCCGCGTCGGAACACGGTACTTCAGCACGATCCCGGCCACGCCGATCGAGTTCAGCCATTGGGCTACTTCCGTGCCTTCCAGGTCCCAGGCCAGGATGCTGAACCCTCCACCTGGACAAATCACCACCGCCGGAATGTTCCCGCCCCGCACGTCCTGGCCGCTGGACAGAGGCTGCGGTAGAAACACGTGCATTTCCGGTGTGGCCACGTTGCCCAGCTTGACGATCGACCGACCCGCGATCAGCTTGTCGGTCGGCTTTGTCATGTCCTGCTCCGGACCTTGGACCACGTGTTTCGGCCCCGGCGGTTCGCCGGTCCAAAGCCGCATCACGGCGATAGGTTCCGCGCCCGCAGCCGAGGATAGCGTCATCAGAAACGAAACAACCAGACACACATGGAGGGTAATTCCTGTCCGCATTCTCGATCCTTTCCTAGTTGATCACCATGATCCTACCGGCGGTGAGCCCGCTCGACTACCAGATGCTCAGCGATTGATTTCCAGCAGGAATCTGAGACGATCAGCGTTTATTCGCCTGGAATCATCGATGACGTACGTGCCGTTGAGGATGGGGAAGAGTGGTCACCTGTTGGCACCGGAAGGACTTGCCTGTGGAGACAGTCGTGCAGCAACGTAGGCCCCAGCGGTTTGCCCTCGTCGTAGTCTTCGTGCTGTTCCATTCGGCGGCGATTCCGGCTGAGCCTAAGACCGAGCGTGCGATGCAGGTTGGTCTGCCTGCCGCCGAGGGACCGCCAACTAACGGCTGGCCATGCTGGCGTGGGCCAAATGCCGCTGGCGTGGCGGACGGTCGTAAACTTCCGCTGCGTTGGAGCCGAACGGAAAACGTCCGCTGGTCGGTCAAGTTGCCGGGATGGGGAACGAGTTCGCCGGTGGTCTACGGGAACCGCGTGTTTGTCACCTCGGAGAGCGAGGTTGGCGGGCAAAAATCGCTTCTGACCCTCTGCTTTGACCGGCGTGATGGTCAGCAACTGTGGCAGCACGACTTCGGTTTTGGCGTGGACCAGCCGACCCACAAGAAGTCGAACCTCGCAGTCAATACTCCGGCGGTGACCGCCGACGCGTTG
>JAPLNJ010001131.1 GCA_026692885.1 Planctomycetota bacterium
CAACCAGGCTCTCCGGAAGCAAGAGAGATGCTTTTAGCGCCCTCCAGTGCTCCGATTCTCCCGTCTCCACCGCTTTCTTCAGCAATTTCAGGAGTGTATCGTGACTGAAGGGGAACAGAAGGTCGTCTATTAACAAGAGGCTGCGGGCGATATTCCCGAATCCGATGTCATTTCCACCAAACGATAATGTTAAAACGTCGATTGGCTGCTTGCCTACCACCGGACTCGTGCTTATCTGTCTTATCTGTTGGATCTGTTTCGGCAGTGGTGTGTAATTGGGGTCAACATTTTCATACGAAACCCCAGCGTAGGGATTCATCACGCTATTCTCGATTGTTGCGCCGGCTGCGGAAGCAAACGCGAATGTGACTGATGCTTGCGGATCGACTTGTCTAAGTCTCTCTTCGAGATCTTTGTACAGCACATAGGACGCGGCAAATGGCGAACGGTGTGCGAGGGTATTGCCTGCAGTCTCCTCTTCGGTAGAACCTACAAGCCATGTGGCCGTGCCCCTATTTGTGTTGTCTTCCGCCCACGCCGACACAGCAGGGTTGCCCTCACCTGAAGAATACGAATCCCCGGCAGCGGCCACGACGATATTGTGAGTCCCTGCAAGCAGACGGCGGTCTTCCAGCACTTCGTAGGTCAGCCCCCGGAAGCGGCTGTGACGCCGAGGTGCCAGTCGGACTGAGAGAAGATCGACACGACGCGAAGGAGACTGACGTATCCCTTTTCGCTGTGTACTTGCGGGACGGCGCATGGTGATACTCCTGACTACAGGCTGCAATTTGCCGGTGAAGAACGGGACGCGAAGCGCGAGGGACTGGCTCGCCAATTAGCGACCAAGCCAACGCAGACAGGAAGAGACGTGCGTGATGGAGCGGATGGGCGACCCGCGGGGCCGAAAGAACACGGGCGGGGCCGTTTGGGAAGAGCCGAGAAGCAACTTCGGCATTTGCCGTTCCGCCCCTCACCCCAACCCTCTCCCCGAAGTACCGGGGCGTGGGAGTTTGTCTTCGGGCGTGGCTTGGTTTTGCATCCGACCGCTCCCGTCATTCGGACGAGACAAACACCAGTTCGGGGACGAACAGGTTCAGGTTCCATAGGTCACCCGGAGTCGGACAAGGGTGCTCCTTCAAACGGGAGGATATTGTTTCCGCCTTTCTGTGGTGTGTCAAGCAGCCAAGGCAACTTTAGGAAGAAGTCACCAACGCGGTGCCGCTCGTTCGGGGCTGGAATTCGAGGCTTGTTGGTCCCCCCCAGGCCGTTGGCCTGGGCTGGCATAGGGTCGTCCCGTCGGGACTGTCATTGCTGCACTTCACTAATCCCGCGCACATCCTTCAGCTCGCCGATCAGGACGGTCTGGGAAGACCATCCACCATCGAGTTGGATAAAGTTACTTCCTGCCGCTCGCCTAACGCAAGTTCCGTGCTCTGCCCCATGCACGTTATATGCCAGCACTCAGTCACGACGTCGCGGCAAGACGATTCTTGAGGGGTGGGCTGTGGGCGTCATCTACTCCGGAAGAACGACGGCACTCGTTCTACCCAAGTCGCCTGACGCTGCCGAAGACACCACCCCTTGTGGCTTGGCTGGTGCGCAACAGCTCAAGAAGTACGGCGGGGACGGCCTACGCGGGCCCACCAAGATGTTACTTTCCCTTTGACCCTACATGAATCATGCCGACGATGGACGACCTGCATTCAAGACGGCTGCTGAGGACGAGAAGTCAGTCCCAGCCTTTCAGATTTATCACAAAATGTCGCCAGAGGCCGTAATCGCTGTCAACCGCCAGTTGACCGTTGCAGTGCAAAAGTTGGCGCCAACTGGGGCGCAGCAAAGTCAGGCTTTCTTGTGTCGGGGATCCAATTTCGCCCCCAACAATACCGCACGCGGTTGGCATTGGCTCGTTTAACCGCACGCCGCAGGCACGCGCGGGACTTGGGCGCGACCCCGATACGTGGGCTGACCCACGCGCGTGCCTGCGGCGTGCGGTTAAACGAAGATGTGCCGTCCTCAACCACGTGCGGTATAATTGACTAGACTGGAGGTTGAGTCTTCCGAACGTCGGCAGACCAGCCGTCGGGGGCGTCGCATGGTCGGAGACCGGCCACAGCACCAGGCCTTGCTACGGGTCAACGTCAAGCCCTGCGGGGTCTTGACTCAGGTCCCGATCTGCTGTGACGACGCCAGTGATCATAGCACTACCGTCCGCGGACGCTAGCACAGAAATCCGTCTGGAGGGTATATCAATGTTCACTCGGTCATTGTACCATCAACTTCGTCGCTGACCCCTCAGCTAGGTCCGCCGCTGTGGGCCGTCACTTCCCGTCAGGAGCGGCTCTCCCGGTCTCTTTTTCACGGAGGAAGAGTCATGTCTGCGCCGAGGATGCTCACCAGCCCAGTCCATTCTCGAACGGTGCTCGTCGCCCATCAAAAGGGTCTCCACATGCGACCATGTTCGGTCATCGTGGACACGGTGGGCCGACACCAAGCGAATGTGACGGTGCAACACGGCAGCCAATCGGCAAACGCCGCCAGCATGCTGGGGTTGATGTCGCTGGCCGCCGCCGAGGGTACCGAACTTATCCTGTCCGCCACGGGGCCTGAAGCGGAAGAGGTGTTGGAGACCCTGGCCCGTTTATTTGTCGGCACACCCGAGCTGGCCGATGCCAAATAGCAGCACGCGTGTCTTGGAGCAGGGGCAGAGCGTCGCCGTAACCCGAAGCGTCAGCGAGGAAATGCTGCTCTTCCTCGCTGACGCTTCGGGTTACGGTGCGCAACATTCCGATAGGGTGGCAAAACCAGAGCACGGTTTTCTTTGTTGCTCGGTCTGGGAGGCTCACAACGGGCCGATGCGGTTCAGTTGCTCCAGCAGTTGCTCGTAGGCGGTGAGTCGGCGCCCGTAGTATGCGGCGGTTGACCGGCGAGGACTCGTGACCTGCCCGTAGGAGACCCATTGCTGGGCCGCGTCGGGCAGGCTCGGGAACAAGCCCACACCGTAGCCCGCCAGCAGCGCCGCGCCTAGCGGCGCACCTTCCGAACGGGCGATCCGGCGCACCGGGACTTGCAGCACATCGGCCTTGAGTTGATTCCACAGGTGGCTCTTTTCGCCGCCGCCGGTGATGCGCAGTTCGCCAAGTTGGAACTGGGGGAACAAGCTCTGCAACACCCGTTGATAGATGCCATATTCCAGCGCGACGCCCTCCAGCATCGCCAACCACAGGTGTCCCAGGGTATGGTCCCAGGTCAATCCGGCCCACGCGCCGCGGAGATCGGGCTGCGCCGGGCAGACGCGCCCGCCCAGATGCGGGACGAACAAGGGTACACCCCGTGACGAATCGAGGGCGGCGGCCATCTCGTCGAGTTGGTCCAGGCCGATCGTGTCCTCTTCCGTCCGGCCGGCACCGGCGATCTGACGCCGGAACCATTCCAGGTTCAGTCCGCCACCGTTGATGTAAGCATACGGATGCCACAGCCCGGGCACAGCCGACTGGCCGCAACCCAGAATCCGGTGTTTCCGATCCGCGCGGAAGGCCGTCGTCGTCGCGGCAAACACGGAAGCCGTGCCGGCCACATCCACACCGATCCCTTCGCGCGTCGCGCCGCAGGCCAGAAAACTGGCCGCCGTATCGCCGCATCCGGCAATCACCGGCACGCCCGGTTTGAGACCGCAGCGGCGGGCGGTTGATCCCGCCAGCTCACCCACGACCGACTCGGGAGCGACGATGCGGGCCAGCTTGGCCGGATCCAGGCTGAAGATTCGGCACAGTTCGTCGTCCCAGCGTGCGCGGCGGTTGTCAGCGAAACCGGAGAAGTGCAGGTAGGTCCGATCGATGAACGCCTGGGACCCATCCAGGCCGCACAACCGCATGGCCGCATACCCGCCGGGCTGCACAAACGCGGCAATCCGGCGGTAGACGCTCTTGCGGGTCTGCATCCACCAGAGCTTCTTGGGACCGTGATTGAAGCTCGGCGGACAACCGGTCTTGGCCAGGACCTGATCGCCCGCGATTTGTTCCATGCTCTTGATCTGGGCCCGGCAGCGGGTGTCGAGCCAGGAGTCATAGGGGGTCACGTGCCGCCCGTCCTGGCCCACGCCGATGATCCCCGCCATCTGCCCGTCGATGCCGATCGCCGCCACGGACGTCTTGTCGATGCCCGCCCGCTGGACACATTCCGCGATGACGCGGCAAACCGACCGGAATTGGCGTTCGGGATCCTCTTCCACCACACCAGGACTCGGCTGGTGAAGTTGCGAGGGCTCAAACGCTTGCGCCAGGCCCTCGCCCTCTTCCGAGAATAACGCCGCCTTGGTGCCCTGGGTGCCGATATCGATGCCGAGGAGAGCTTGCATATCACCTCCTGAGTCCGTTGCGTTGGCCAATCCTTATCCCCTCTCCCCGGGGTATCGGGGCGAGGGGAACCGTTCGCGAAGATTTCATTGAACAGGATGCACGCACGACTTTGTCCTGGGCTCTGACAAGATTCATGCTTCTTGCGCTATCACGATCTTCAGGCCCTCACCAGACAGGGCCGTGCCGTACGCCTGCTGCAGGTTACGGAAAGAAAATACGTGGGAGATAAGTGGCCCGACGTCCACTCGACCCGTTTGGATGAGCTCCAACGCAGCCCGATAATCTCGCGCGGATCCGCCGGTCATGCCTGTAACCAGCAGGTTCTTGTAGTGGATCGCATTGGTATCCAAGGCCACCCCGGCCTGGCCGCGCGGCAGACCGGCAAACAAGCACAAGCGACCGAACGGTGCGAGTAGCCCCAGGCCCTCCTGCTGCAAAGCCGCGACCGGGACCGCCACGATCACCACATCCAGACCCCGGCCGCCGGTCTGCTCGGTCACCCACTGCGAGACCGGCTGTTGCTGGGGGTTCACGACATCGGTGGCTCCCAACTGCCGAGCTTTGTCCAGGCGGGTATCGTTCAAGTCGACGACGATCACTCGCGACGCTCCGGCCGCTTTGGCCACCAGCGCATTGAGCAGTCCCATCGGCCCGGCACCGTAGACGAGCACCCAGTCAGCGGCCTGCACCTGCGAGATGCGAAGACTGCTCACCGCGCACGACAGCGGTTCGATCAGAGAAGCCGCGATTCCGTCCAGCGTGTCGGGGATGGCGACCACATTCCCCTGGACGATGGCCTTGGCGGGGATGCGGACGAATTCCGCGTGTCCGCCATCGAACGTAATCCCGAAGGCGTCGTAAGCTGGGCACATATTGCCCAAACCCTGCCGACACAGCGCGCACGCGCCGCAACCGAGATTGGGTGCGACGCCGACGCGGTCACCGACCGAGTAGCCAGCGACGCGAACGCCGACCTGGGCGATGGTGCCCACAAATTCGTGTCCAAGAATCAGGGTTTGACCGTCGCGGAGCTTGTGATGGCCTTGGTGGATGATCTTCACGTCGGAGCCGCAGATGGCCGAGGCTTCGATGCGCAGCAACAGTTCGTCGTCGCCGATCGTCGGGATCGGCACATCGACGATCTGCAGCTTTCCGCCTTGGGTGTATCTTCCGGCAATCATAACTTGGCCCTCTCCCCTCGCCCGAAAGTACCAGGGCGAGGGGAACAATTCGTAAAGACTCTAGCGTAGCTCGACGGGCTGGCCCGTCCGCATCGACTCGTTGGCGGCGACCACGGCGGCGACCGCTTTCAAACCGTCGTCACCAGTCACGCGGGGCGTGCGGTCTTGGGTCAGACACTCGATGAAGTGTCGCATTTCCGCGAGGTAGGCGTCTTTGAACAGATTTCGCCAGCTCTTGACCGCCCGCCCGGCAACCGTGCCGTCCAACGTCACCTTGGTCGCGCCCGTCCGCGTCACGCTGCCGATGAACAGCACTCCGCCGGCACAGAGGATTTCGACGCGGGCATCGTACCCGTAGTGGGCCGGGCAGGTCCCGTCGATGACACCCAAGGTGCCGTCGGAAAAACGGAAGTTGGCGACAAAATTGTCGTAGAAATCGGGATAGTCCTGTCGTGCCTCGGGCGTCTTGAAATTGTCCGACTCGGCGTAGACTCGCCGCAGTTCGCTGCCGGTAAACCAATGCAGCGAGTCGATATCATGACTATTGACTTCGGCGATGATGCCGTTGCTGCGCGCTAGATCATACATCCAGGGTCCCGGTCCGCCGGGCCCGCGGCCGGTGGACTTGATGATCATGATCCGCCCGAGTTCGCCCGAATCGAGGATTTCCTTGGCTTCCAGGAAGCTCTCGTCGAAGCGGCGCATGAATCCGATCTGCAACTTCACACCTGCCTCGGCGACGGCCGCGTTGATCTGGCGACATTCTTCCACGGTCAGCGCCATCGGCTTCTCCAGGAATATGTGTTTTCCCGAAGCTGCGGCCGCACAGGCGATGTCACGATGCAGGAAGGTCGGAGTGACGATCACGACCGCGTCGAGGTCCTGACGTTCGAGGGCCTCGCGATAGTCCGTCAGCAGCGTGTCGACCGCCAGTTCGCGGCCCGCCGCTTCCAGCGTTTCCCGGTTGGCGTCACACAACGCGACCAGTTCGGCGTCCGGGATCGACGCCTGCAGATTGCGGGCGTGCAATAAGCCCGCCCGCCCGGTACCGATCAGACAGATTCTAGTGCGGCTCAAGGGATCTCCTGTCTCTCTATCAATCGCAGACTAGTGCGTCTTCAAGGCTAGAATGTGGGGTAAGCATCCTGCTTGCCTTTCGCTTCATTGCGTCAAACGCAAGCTGGAAGCTTACGCCACCGCATCGGTAATCGCGACCCCAGTCTCCTAGGCTTCATGACGCACTAGCCCTGCGGCTTGCTGCAGAAGACTACTGGCCTCCGTTCGGCGATGCAGCCCCGGTCACGCCCCCCCCGGTGAGGACTGGCGGCGCGCGGCGTCCAGTTCCTGGTCCCGCTCGGCGTCCTCGGCCAACCGTGCGTCGTCCTCGGCGCGCAAGTCCGCGGCCGACCGCCCGGGGAAGCCGCGGGAGCGCTGCTCGGCCGCGATCTCCCGGATCACGTCCGCTAGGCCACGCCGCAGCCCCACCGCGGCGGCGACGCGGATCGTCACTCGCACGGGGCCGGGCGGCAGCCGCGGCTGGTGTCTCAATCGCAGCTGCGCGTTCGAGTCCAGCGTGGCTTCGATCGTCTCTTCGATAACATTCATGGGCAGTCCTCGTTCAATCCATCATGGCCGGGATGACCAGCGTCAAGAATGTTTTCCGGCAGAAAAAGTTTCGGACACCCGAATGGCGCCGGACTGTCTACGGCTGTCCGTTTCAGATTCACTTGTCATCCGCTGGTCGCTTCTGCATCATCCGGACCCCGTCGTACCACAGCACTTTGCCGGTGTCCTTGTCCCATTTGCGGGTGCGGACCTTCATACGATGTTCGAGGCCATGACACTCGGTGCAGGTGTCGCTGGTCTGGGGCGGTGTGGCAAGGATCTCCGCGTGATCTTCGACCTTCGCCAGCTTCTCCTTCTCATGACAGCTCAGACAAAAAGCGAAAACGCTCTTCCGGGAAACCATCACCTCCGGCGGCGTCAGATTGTCTTCATCCTCACTATGCTTATCCGAAATCCCGTGGCAGGTCTCGCACCCGACGCCCTTGGGCTGGTGAATCTTGGCGAGTTCCTCCTGCTGGTAGCTGAGGTGGCAGACATAGCAGTAGGAGTTGTCGGCTGGTTCCGGGTTCTTCTGAGCCCGCCACGCGGCGACAAGCTTCTTCCAGCCCGGCTCGGGGTGCTCTTTCGCTGCGGCACCAGCGTTCGGAGTTCCCTGGCCGGCCGAGGTCGTGGTCGGCTTCGTCTGAGTGCCCGCCGCTGGGGTGGACGGCTGCTGGCTGGCGGGTTGTTCGGCTGGCTTGGCGGCTGGCTCATCGGCCCCACGAACCTGCATCCACGTAATCGCGGCCATGCCGAATAGCACGAGGCCCAGAGCGCAGATCACCGGTGGTCGTTGATATCTCAATCTCATGGAACGCAAATTCTACCTGTCTAACGCGAGCCTTGTTTCGAACATGTGCCTCAACGAATTTCGGCCAGGCCGAGCATCTCGACTAAACGTACTCCCAATCCTTCAGCCACTGATAGTGAGCGGGTAGTTTCGCCCACATTTCACTGCCGATCCGTTCCAATTCCGCCCGTTCCGCCGCATCCAGCTCACGCCGCTCCTTGATCGCGGCGACCACGTTGTCGACCTGCCGAATGCTAATCAGACCGGGAATCGGAGCCGTGATGGCGGGGTTGCCGAGAATGTAGCGAATGGCCATCCGCGCCCGGCGATTGTCTTCTTCCACCTGGGGACCGTCGGGTGAGCCGTCGCCCTGGAAGATGGCGTTGCTGGCGAACGGTTTGATCCCCAGGACGCCCACGTCGTGCTTGCGGACCGCTTCGAACAGGCTGTCGGTGGGAAGTTCCTTCGACTGAGCCGTGTAGGGCGTGCAGAGCACCTGCAGCTGGTTGGGATAGGTCTCGACGAGTTTCTTGGCCCAGGGCCGATCGTGCGTCGAGAACCCGGTGAAACGGCAGAGCCCTTTCTGCTTGGCGATGTCCAACGCCTCGACCATCGCGTCGACGTCGGCCTGGGTGTGCCGGCTGCCGCGTTCCTGGGCCATCAACCGCCAGACGTCGGCGTACTCCAGGTTGCAGCGTTTCAAACCCGCCGCGAACAACTCCACCAGTTTCTGAGCCGTGCAGTTCCCTTTCTCTCGCAATTCGCTGTTCGGATGCGAATAGCACAGATACATCTTCTCACGCCGGCCCTGCAGGACCCGGCAGTAAGTTTCCGGCTCGGCATTGCCCGCGAAATCAATGCAGTTGATGCCCACTTCCATGCAGTGGTTGACCACTTCTTCGCGGTTCTTCAGGAACGCGCCCATATCACCCTGATTGTTCGGACCCTCGTAGGGGTTGATGGCCTCTTTGGCACCGATGACCTTATCGATGCGTTTCCAGTGTCCGCCCAGACACACGGCTGACACCCACAGCCCGGTCTTGCCCAGTCGGCGATACTCCATCTCGGGGTGGTAGCTGCGCGTCTTCTTCACCTCGTCGGACACCTCGGTGGCTTGACCCGCCTGAGGCGTAGCGGATAGACCGACGGTCACGGCAGCCGTGGCTGCGGTGCAGCCGCGGACAAATTCTCGGCGGGTCACGCGTGGATCGACCATCAATGCGCTCCTGAAATCGGGTCCAGTGGAATTAGCGGAGGAAATCGCCGTTTAACCGCAAGCGGCTGAGGATGGCACATCTTCGTTTAACCGCACGCCGTAGGCACGCGAGTGGGCCAGCCCACGTATCGGGGTCGCGCCCAGGTCCCGCGCGTGCCTACGGCGTGCGGTTAAACGAGCCAATGCCAACCGCGTGCGGTATAATCGCACGCCGTAGGCGTGCGAGTTTGGCCACGCACGACACCCGCAAGCGGATACCCGGCTCCTGGTCAAACGAGTCGACGTCAGCTGCGTGCAGTATAACGGCAGTCAATCTGCTGCAAAGGCCGCCCCGATTATCTGCGGAGGAGCGAAACAAGGTCAAGGAGAGTACTGCAATTGTTCGCAGAATTTTGGCACCGCGTCTGGCGATTGTCGGCCCGCCGGATAAGATGTCGGACGCTGCCGTGAGACGATTGATTCCCGATCCGATCTTTCCGAGGGACGCGATGATGAAAGCACGAATCGTTCCTGTCTATTTCGAGCCGGGTAAAGATGCTGGCTTCGATACCCAATTGAACATCTTGCGATCGCTGCTGGCCGACGAAGCGGAGTTCCTGGCGCCGGCGGCGCTGGGCAGTCCCCTGCCGGAGGCCGAAGCGGTGGTCTTCCCGCAACTCTTGGGCGAGGCGTATCGCCAGGTATCGGCCTTCCAGGCGATTGACCTGCCGATCCTGATCATCACCTCCGAGTTCGGCACGCTGTCGATGTGGGATTGGGAAATCATCGAGTACCTCAAGCCGGCGGGCGTCGAGACGATCGCCCCTTACACGCTGCAGCAGACGAAGAAGATCTGCGCCGCGCTGCGGGTCAAACGCGAACTGAACACCACCAAGTTCCTGGTGTACCAAGACAATCCAGGCGAAGGCTTTCAAGCACCCATCTTCAAACGTTTTTACTGGTGGGAGGATGAGTGTACGCAGCGGATGCTGGACAAGTTTGGGATCCGCATTGTCAAACGGAGTTTCCGTGAGTTGGGGGCCGCAGCCAAAGCAATTCCCGACCAGGCCGCCGATCAAGTCTTGAGCGACTGGCAGGTGTCGGCCGAGGGCGTCTCGGAGAGGGCCTTGCGGAGCGCCGCACGGCTCTACCTGGCCGTCCAGCGGGACCTCGACCAGGACCCCGCGATCCGCGGCGTCGGCATCAACTGCCTGAATGAATCGCAGTTCTGCGACACCACGCCCTGCCTGGCGTGGGACCGACTCTATCGGGAGCGAGGGCTGATCTGGGGCTGCGAAGCGGACACGCTGTCAATGCTGTCGAAGTACCTGCTCCACGGCTCGCTCGGCGCGCCGTTCATGATGACGAACCTGTACCCCTTCCTGCTGGGTGATGCGGCCCTGAAACACGAACGCATCGCGGGTTTTCCGGAAGTGACCGGCAATCCGGCTGACCATATCCTGGTCGCTCATTGCGGCTACATGGGTGTGATCCCTACGCCATTCTCGACGGATTGGACGCTACGGCCCAAGGTGCTGGCGATTGTGGACGAGAACGCCACCGCCATCGACGCGCGATTGCCGACCGGCGACGTGACCTTGGCCAAGCTGCATCCCACGCTGGACAAAATGACCGTGGCCGAAGGCGTGCTGACGGCCTACGCCCAGTTTCCCGGTTCCGATTGCCGCAACGGCGGCGTCGTCCGAGTCCGCGACGGCCATAAATTGATGAGCGCGCTGGCGTCCCACCACTACATCCTGCTGGTCGGGCATCACGCGGTCGAATTGCGGATGCTCGCCAAGGTGTTCCGCTTGACAATCGAGGAGGTTTGACCATGAGTGCGCCAAGATAAGCTGCTGCAAATCAGCCGGACAATCCGGCCTGGCCAAAGGCTAACCACCGGGTCAGAACAGAACTTTGCACGTAAGGAGGTAACGAATTACGCGAAGCCAGAGGGATGGCGAATGATCGG
>JAPLNJ010001132.1 GCA_026692885.1 Planctomycetota bacterium
ATCCTGGTGGGCCGGCGCTCGGTTCTTGGCAGGTCAGGTGCTCCGACGATGGCTGAGTCGAGTGACGGTCTTGGGTCGGTCGGAAAGGGTCCGCTCTGGCCCACCCTACAAGGCCGCTCGGATCAAGTCGTCTCCATCGAACGGCAAGCGGATGGCGATCGGATCGCCACTTGGCACGATGCCAGCGTTCCGGTGGTGATGCGGTACACACACCCGGATGCGGCCGAACTGGCTGACGGTGGCCACGAAAATTGGGACAGGCACCGATCGTCCGTGATCGGAGCCAGTCCCATTTTCGTGCGTGTCGATGATCGACAATCCGGCATCGCGGCTGACGGCGCTGCGGGATGCCAGCGAAACGGCCAAGCCGGCTTCGATCCGGTTCGCGCCCTCGTATAACCGCGACCCAAAGGAAGCCGCCGGGGACAGCAAAATGTGAGCGAGTGACCTTGTCGGCGGCTTCCGGCGGGGAGCGCGTAGCACGGCGCCGCGATCCCCGCCAGAGGCTGCTGCGGGAGGCGAAGCGGCAGGCTTAGCTGTTCGGCAGCAGCCTCTTCTGGGTCGCGGTTAAACGACCTTACCGCCATGCCCGGACTGACCGTCACGGAGAAAGAACACTGGAAAGACCGCCTCGCCAAACGGATCGAACGCAAGATCGAAGTCCTCAAGGCTTCCGATCCCGGCCTGTTCACCCGACTGAACCGCGCGGCCGGTGTGCAGACGCTCCAGAGTCTCGGACTGGCCGAACTCTCCCAGCGCCTGGAGACCATCGAGAAGCAGGAAGAAGAGTGGCTCGCCACGAGAATTGGGACAGGCACCGATCGTCCATGATCGGAGCCAGTCCCATTTTCGCAGTGCGGATCGAGCGCGAGATGGTGGCGGTCGTGCGGGGTGTCGCCGTCGAGGACCTCGACGACGGCTCCGGATCCCTCACCCCCCAACCCCTCTCCCCGGAGTACCGGGGCGAGGGGAGAAGTTGTTCGGACGTCGATCAGGCCATCGACAAGCGGAAGGTCGTGGTCGAAGACGAGCTGCTGGGCCAGACGGACTTGGGCCGCCAGATCCTGAAGCTGCGCGCCGAGCGCGAGATCAAGCAGCTGAAGTGTGCCCCACGTAATTCCCCCCGACCGATATGGAGGGTTGACAAAATTAAAGTGAAAAACTTGACAGTAAAAAGTGAATTCTTGACGAGATTCGTGTCCCACACCAACTGTGGTGGCGGACACTAACGTTGTCAAGGAAGCCACCATCACCAAAGGACTTACGTTCAGTTCAGACACTAACGACTGTCAACGCGAGACATTATATACTGTCAGCGGCCCGCTCTGCGACAGTCCGATTGTCAACGGGGTGAAGAATCACCCGCGGGTTGTCTGTGGTGCCCCCGCCACGACCCAATCGTTCGTGTTGGGTATCAAAACGCGATTTCTTCGCGTGGACCTCTTCGACCACATCCACCTGGGATGCCCCTACACCATACCGGGCGTCTGCGTCGCTGCAGGTCCCAGTCCGACCTCGACCGCTTTCATTTTGTTGGCCGCTCTGACGGCGGCCTCCTGCCGATGATGCAACCGTTCCGTCAATACGGACAACCTCTCGACCTGCCTTGCCACGCGACCATACGCTTCCACCGCCGGCACCACCTTCGCGAAAGCACCCGGTTCCGCCGACAACCTCCGAAGCGCCGGCATGATCATTCGCTGCATGTGGTTCGCGAAGTTGAGTAGATCCCCGGTGAGCGCGCCGACGCTGGCCGTCAGGGGATCCTCGGCTCGCAATACGGAACGCAAGTACTCGAGGTTCTTGCGTTCGCGCAACTCCGTCAACTCCTCCATGTTCGCCTCGACGCCTTGTTGGGCGTCCAGCCGTGATGGCCGCTCAACCGGCACTTGCGTGTCAATGTTCAATTTCTCGTCCATGATCAGTACCCTCCTTAATGGTTACCTACACATTTCTCCGAAACAACACACCTCTACTTCGCGACTTGCTTTCGCCGAATCGACAACCCGTGAAAGTGATATCCCGCTTCCGCCAACAGTGGCGCCAACTGTTCCTTGCTGCTTTGTAGCAGCTCACCGATCTCCTTCATCAGCCGGCCTAACTCGCGATCGAGACGCCGAGCTGCCTGCATCTCTCCAAGTTCTGCTTGCAGTTCTTCGGCCAACGCAGGATCCGTCCCCAAATAGCGCACGCACTGCTTTCCCGAAGGCATTCTGAATCGCAGCTTGAACACTTCGCGTCCACGCCGCTCTTCGCGGGCCACGAACCCTTGTCGTCGGAGCGCGCCAAGCTCCTCGGTAGTCAAGTCGAGTTCCTCGATGCGTCGCGTCATTGTGGCCCTCAGAACGGATTCTTCTTGCGTTCCGAAATATCCTTGAGGATTCTGCGTTGCCGTTCCATCGCCTCCATGAGCTGGCGGAATTCCTTATCGGGGTACGCAACGAGCCTTCCCGGACTTCCGCGGCCCGGTTCCTGACGAGACTGCAACAACAAACGTACCAATTGCGGGAATAGCAGCTCGCCGTTCATCTCCGCCAAAGCCCAGAGATTTCGCTCTAGGGGATCCTTGGCGTCCTTTGCCGCCTGGCGCAACGGCCCAATGGACCCCCTCGCAATCAGTCGCTGGATATCGTCCCATGCTCGACGTTTGTCCTCGACATTCGTTGTGGGCCGCGACCGTAGACTCAGCAGCTTCTGGATGGCTTCATCTAGATCCTTGGGCAACTCTCTTGACTGCCGGGGTGCGACGAGTTGCTCCGTGGACACTTCCATGCTGCCCAGAATGGCCAACCGCACTTGCCGACGGTCGGCATGTTCCCTGCAAAACGCAATCTGCTTCATCGCTTCCGTCGAAGGACGCCACACAGTGAACCGGTCCAGGACGACGTCCAGGTAGCGTTCGACGCCGGTCAGGTGAGAAACGATTTCCGAAAATCCCTCGGGTTCCTGCAGCGACATCTCCGCCAGGCGGCAACCGACCAACACAAGATCAGGCATGGCTTGCCCCTGACTCCCTTCCAGTTCATCGTAGACGATCCCGCATCTCGACTTCGGCGGTTCCCAATCGAGCTGGAAGTCCTGCTTAACCTGATCTAGGTGGCTGCCGCCAAGTTTTCCCAGTCCCGCGGTTACCGTCGCGGGGATCCCCAGGGACAAGAGGATGGCTGCTTCAACCGCCTTAGCAGCGGCGCAGAGGAACTTTCCTCCGGTCGCTGCAATCATTTTTCGCATGCAACGGTCTCTGAGGCACGCACTTACGGGAAGCGTTCGTCCGGAAAGACATCCCTGGTCGGTCACCCAGTTCAAACGGCCGATCCTTGCGCGTTTCTCGGCACCCAATGATCACGGTCTTCCCGCCACACAGTATCGGGTTCGGCTGAGCCGCGCCGGTCTCGTCTTGAACGATTACCCCCGCCTCCTGCAATTGCGCGTCCGGAAATTCCTGTCGCAGGTCGTTGATCATGGCAGACGGATCGGCTGGGGCAAGTCGCACATTGCTTGGCACGGGAAACCCCTGCCAAGGGGGCTCAAAAACATATGGTTGGCAGTGGGTGAGCAGTCCCTCATTGATCGTACCGAAGTCCTTCGATTTCGACATCACCGATCTCCTTAGACCGCAGTTCTGTCCGCCGCAGTCGCCACACTCCGCAGCGCTATCGCGGTGAGCCAAACGGGGAGCAAAACCTCGGGCTGTGTTTTGGCGTGCGCGGGGTTCATTTCCGATGAGGTGGACACTTGCTCCATTGGATTCTCCCCACGAGCCCAGCGTAGCCGCGCCAGAGGCGACGACGCGGCACGGGCCTCTGCCTCCTTCAACTCGGCCAAGTCCAAGGCGTCTTCTTGGGCCGCAATGTGTTCTCGCATAAACCGCGCGCCATTCTCCACGAGCGAGAGCTCCTCGATCTTGCGCGCCTCTCTCGCAGCCTGAACTTGTTGGCGTTCACGCTCAATCTCCAACCGAAATTGAGCCAACTCGTGCTTGCGCAGGGCCGCGTTGCACTTCTCCGCGACCTTGGTCTCCTGGACTTTCAATCGGTGCTCCTGCATCTTCAGCTGCGAATAGAGGCGAATGAAGCGGAAGTGGTCCTTCGGCCCCTCGGTCATCGTCATGGCGCGGTCGTACTTCAGATGCAAAGCCAGCTTCTTCTGGAACAACTGCTCTCCCGCGCTCACGGAAACGCGGGAGTCCGCATCCAGGATCGCCACAGCCCCCAACTGCCCAAGTGCGGCGACGAGTTTCAGTTTGGCGGCAAGATCGAGGTTGCCTGCCGCGACTTCTGGATGGATGATGTGCGAAGCGACCCACCCGATAGCTTCACGGCACTTGCGGGCGTCGAAGAATAGCGCCTCCCACGTTCGGAGCACCGCGATGTCGACACCCGTTCGACAGACAGTTTCTTCTTCGTCCAGGTCCGCAAGCACACAGATCTTCAGTCTGGCGACTGTGGCGGCATCTTCATTGAGAGCGAAAGCGGCGGCCACCAAAGGATACAGTGCACGAGCCCGCTTCGCGCCGTCCGAACCTTCAGCGACAAGAGTCGAGAAATGGTGTGCGGCGCGGACCTTCTCATCGTACCGCCGTAGCCGCGGATCCCTGGGGGAGTAGGGCAGTTCCCCGGCGAGGCACAAACGGTGCCGCGGGCCACGCACCCCGCGTTCGGCGCGGTTGTCGTCGAAACTATCGCCTAGTTGGCTCGTGTCGCTCCGCATGGCGTCCCTTCCTTTGCTGAACGGTCAGAATCCCAAGGGGAACTGGTCTCGGACATACGGTTCCACCCGCGGATTTCAAACCCTCTTAGCTCCAGACCCGTCGCCGCCAGTTCCTGCTTCCACCGCCTCTTGAGTTCTCGAAACTCCGCCCGCGCTCGCCGTTTTAGACGCGCGAATTTCCGCTCCCGATGCACCTCATCAAGCAGCGCCTTCACGCGTTCGGCAAGCCCTGCCGAGCGGCCGAGGTAGATCGCCGATTGCCTTCCTTGTAGACGGAAACGCAGCGAGAAAAATGGGCCCAGGCGGCGGCCACGGTACGTCCGCCAGCTTGGAACAACGCTCCCCTGCCGTCGAAAGGCGTCCCAGTTTCCAAGGACGAATTCACGGATTGCCAGGAATTTCCGTTCCGTTTTTTGGTCAACAAAGTCCCACTTTTCCAAAGTCATGCTCCTTCCTTGGCTACGGGACTAGCCGGCCAGAGGGGCGCCGACTCCGGCGTCGGCGCAGCCGGTCCTGAATCGGCCATCACCTTGCGACGGTGTGCGTGCAAGCGCAATAGGAACTCCGACGCCTTCATCTTCGCGCCGACCAATCGCATCAGGCGATCGATCGATTTCTCGATTTTTTCGAGGCGCTCGGGGTCTCCGTTCGCGCCCATCAGGCGTTCCCCCAACTCGACGCTCTGGAGGATTTCTAGCCACAATACGCTCACGATCGTCGCGCCGGTGCTCTGTTCCAAACCGGGCCGGGCCGCCATCACCAACGCCTTGTAGGCCGGGGTCAGAATGCCCTCAAACGCGACGCGCAATTCCTCCGGAAGGTCGCCAAGGCCGGTACCCGCCGGTAACCAGTACGGCTTGAGCCCTTCCGTCGCTTCAGGTTCAGCTTTGTCCTGCTTTGTCATTGTCGGTTCTCCTTAGAAGGGGCGATTTGCCCCGAACACGGTCGCCAATACAGCACCACGCGCATGTCGGGTGTTCGCTGCGCGTTGTCGAACGTTGGGTGACCGCGGCAATGGCCCCGTTCTCGCCGTTTGAGTGGGCCAACGACGCGACCACGTCCCGCTAGGGATAAGCGCGTGCGACCGCAAGGATCGCACAAGCGAGATGGCGTTCATTCGGTTTCACCACGTGCGCGCAGCACGAAAATTGGTAGCGTGCGAGCGGATCAGCATCAAATTGTTGGGGGACCGGTCGTAGAGTCAGAAAGACCGATCACCCACTCTCGCACACCGCGCCCCGTGGCGCGAAACCAGACGCCTGAAGAAGGCACTTCCGGCCGTTTGTCGGGGTTAGCTACAAGCCCCCCGTGTTATTGGTTAGCCATCGTCCATAGAGACGCTGGTCTAACTGAATCGTCAACCGCCTATCGCGACCGACCGAATACATTTGAGCGCCTTCCGGGCGAATCGTCAATATGAATCCAGCCTGCGCGAGAGAATTTTTCATTCGGCAGCCGACGGCGGCTTCTCGTCGTCACGCGATCGTCCGTAGCCCAGTCGGCCCACCCGGATGCCCTGCGACGTGGCCGGTCTCCCGAAGAAACGCGGCCATGACAACCAGGGCAAGGCTCGTCCTCATCGTCGTACGTCCCGTTCTTTCGCGGAGAAGGATAATTCGTCGATGCCTCAACTTGATGCCCTTTCCATCCTGGACTCGTCCAGGGACGGGCCCAAGCCGGGCTCTTCAGGCGCCGCGAAGGTTCCCGCTTCGGCCACCACGGGGCGGGTCTGGCAACGCTGGAACGCCACGCGCGACTGGATCAGGTACTCCAACATCGGGCAGAGCGTCTCACTTTGCGATGCCACGCACGCTGAAGCCGCCAGGACGTGATGACCGTGCGGAAGCAGTAATCGGCCTGAGGCTGAACTTCTTCGCGCACACACCGCAAATACTCCTCGGCCGCACGCGATGCGGGTGTCGTCGCATGTTCCCTCGGCAGCCGCTCGAACATGGCCAGATAGCGATGGTCCTGAATGCCCTGCCGCAGGCCTTCGAGGATCAGCGCGCGGTTCAGGCTGGGTCGGGGTCCGGAAGAAGTCGGGTCGCAGAAGCCTCCCCACTCGCTGATGTGGCTATCGAAGGGGTTGTACGGATCGCGCCACGGCATGTACCACGGTCCGTACACGGCGCCTTTCGCACCCAGGCACCAGAGCCAGCGGGGAATAAGTGAGAACTAGCTGAGAAACTAAATGAAAGATCAGGGCAATTCCGATGACGCTGCGACCGTAGTGCCGGCGGCTCGGCGGCAGGCTTGAAGCAGAGCCCGGCGGGTGGAGACTTCGGGATAGTCGTGCGCCAGTTGCTGCAACTGCGCCACACTCGTCGGATCAGCGATGCGGGCCAGGGCCTCGGCGGCGGCGTGCCGCGTATCGACGGCGTTGGCGAAATCGCCCACGACCTTCAGCAGCGCCGGTACCGCCCGCTTGTCGCCGATCCGGCCCAAGGCAAACGCAGCCGCCGCACGATAACAGGGCGTGTAGTCATTTTGCAGATAGTGCACGATCGGCTCGTACGGCTTCGGCCGGCCCCAGGCGGCTTCGGGCGGGTTCTGCTCCAGACAGGCCATCAGCGACGGCACGGAATTCGGATCGCCGAGCCGAGCGAGCGTGCGGGCCAGGAAAAAGCTGACCCAATTGCGTTTCGGCATCGGGCCGGGGGCGCTCAGGGTCCGTACGATCTCCTTCGGCTGCTCGGCCCGATAGCGATCGAACGCGGCCCGAATCTGGGGCTCGAACCGGGCGTTGCAGCACACGGCCGAGAGGACCTGTGCGGCGCGGCACTCGGCGTCCAACGTACCTGCCCACGCCCAGGGGCACCAAGCCACTGCAGCCTTCAAGTCCTCGGCGGGCTTTGCCTGGGGATCACCCAACACGGCCAGGCAGGTTTTGATCACTTCGTCCGCCCGGCCACCGTGTTGCACCACGCGCCCGATCATGGTCTCGCAGGCGTCGCTGTCCAGGATCAAAGCCCGGTCCGGGTCGGTGGGCATCGAGCGGATGGCCTGGGGCACGATCTCGGCGCAGCGTTTCGAGGCGATCGCATCCAGCGCCTCGAGAGCCAGGTGATGCACGGGCGACGAGTGGCAGGCCCACAACGCCGGATGATCGCTGTACCAGCCGACGTAGAAGTGGAAGTCCCCCAGGCGGCGAAAACCGTCCACCAGCACCGCTTCGGCGGCGGGCGTACCTTGTCGACCTGGATGCCCTCGGTGTTCTTGGCGACCAGTTCTCCCAGCAGCGGGATCGCTTGGGTGTCGCGGAGGTAGCCCAGCGCCCGGATGGCTTCCTGCATCAGGCGCGGGTTAAGCGGGGAAGCGGCGGCGTAGGTGTAGCTGTCGATGCGGTTGCCGCCGTTCCAGGGCGGCGTGGGATGTTGGTCCTTGTGCTGCGCCACGAACTCCCGCAGGGCCGCCCGAGCGGGCTCGCCGCCGATGTGCCCGAGGGCGACGATCGTGCGTCGCTGGCGGACGCGATCGGGATCGGCTAACCGCGAGAGCAGCGTCTGTTCGATGGCGTCCGCCGGATGGGCCGCCAGCCAATCGCGCCAGGCGGCGGCGTGCGGCGTCCGCACCTTCGGCGGCCCGAACGCCGGCAACGGCTCTTCGTGGCCCGTCAGATTCTCCAGGGCCACGGTCGCGGCCAGCGACACCAACGGGTCATCGTCTGCCAGGGCCTCCGCGAGCGGCGGCAACGACGCGCGCGTCCCGCAGGCGGCCAGGGCGAGCGCCGCGGCGACACGCAGTTCCCGGTTCCCGTCGCGGAGCGCGACGGCCAGCGCCGGGGCGGCGCCTCGCTCACGGAAGATCGCCAGCCGCCCGGCGGCCGAGAGCTGCAGGTCCGGACGCGGGCCGCCGAGTTGGTCCAGCAACCGGCCGACTTCCCGAGCCCAGCCTTGGGGACCGGCGTTGGCCGCCCACGGCCGATGCGCGTGCAGGTCGATGGACGCGACTTCCCGGAACCGCTCGAACTGCAAATCCATCATGCCGGTGACGCCCGAGTTGTTGCCGCGGAACTTGTGTGGCTCGCCTTGGCCCAGCAGCTTCAAGGGCGGCGCCCGCAGCGCTTCGGCGAACCCGGCTTTCTGCGCCGGAGCCGATTGGCGACGCTGGTGGCAGCCCACGCACGACCGCGTCTCGCCGGGCCGCACGTAGATCCAAGACATCTCGTTCAGCTCCGAACGGCCTTCGGCATCCACGGCTTGCATGGCCAACGGCATGTTGGCCGGAACTTCGACGTAGAACGAGCCGTCTGCGGCCAGCGGCACCGTGCCCAGTTCGATCACGTCGATCCCCGCATGCACGACGTAGGAGTGCGACGAGCGGGTCTTCAGCGGCAGGCCGCCCAGGATCCGGATGGCCCGCACCTGGCTCCAGTCGGCTTTGCCTTTCCGCGTGCGAAAGACGCTCTGGCAGAACAGGATTCCCGTCTGCGGCCGTTCCGTTTCCTGCAACGCCGTGACTTGGCTGGCCAACACGGGCGGGCGCGGCCGCGGTCCCAGGTACACCGGCGAGTGGATCTTGCCTGTCGGCGTCTGGTACACAGGAACGAGCTGATTGTTGTTCGGGTCCAGCACGGCGATCGCCTTCTTCGTCGTGCAGAGCAGCCGGCCATCCGGCAGCGGCGAGATGTCCGTCAAGTTCGGCGGCAGGCGGCGATTCGCTTGTTCGATGTTGCCCGGCCGGCCGATCAGGTTGCCCATCTGCGACAGGACGGCCAGCCGCCCGTCGGGCAATGGAGCAGGGCTGCCAAACCCCAAGGCTCGCAAGCGGACGCCGTAGTCAGCCCCGACTTCCGCACCGGCCTCGGTCTGCCCCGCCGTGCCGTCCGGATGAATCGCATGAATCTGCGTCTCGACCTTGGCGCGGTCGAAGAAGTTATCGCTGCGGACAAAGGCGATGCGGCCATCGGCCATCACCTTCGGCTCGTTGTCGCCGATCGGCGTAAAGGTCAAGGGCTGGATCTCGGAGCCGTCCGCGCGCATCACGAACAGGGAGCGCGACGGCGGCTGGTGGTATTCCTCGAAACTGCCGATGCGGGTGGACGTGAACACGATCCGCCCGTCGGGCAACTCGGCCGGGTCGATGTCGTGAAAAGCGCCCCGGGTCAGTTGCCTGGGCGGACCGCCGGCGACGGGTACGCGGTAGATGTGGAAGAAGTCATCGTCCGTCGCGGCCAGGGCGACGTACACGTGTTGGCCGTCGTAGGAGACGCTGGGCGAACCGATCGCGCCTCGCTTTCCGGCGTCCAACAGCAGCCGCGGCGTGGCGTCCGGCATGACGGGCGCCAAGGCGTACAGTTTGCGGCCCATCAGCGACGGGCAAGGCAGATCCCATTCCGGATAGGCCCGGCTGTTGTTGTTCATATGGAAGCAGACGGGGAAGTGGTGCAGGCTGCAGTCGTCGCCCAGGAAGACCATCCCTTCGGGAAAGCCGAAGTCGGCAGGGACGGTGCCGGGAGCCGCCACGTCATCCAGGGGCCGTTCCGCTTGGGCCGGGACCGTCAGCTGGCCCCAGGGGGCCACGCCGTGCTCGCCGACGACCCGCGGCGGCTGCCAGGTGGCGTCATCGAAGACGGCTTGTTCCCAATGCGGCGTGGCCTGATCGCTGCATTTCCAACTGGCGTCGCTCACGAGCGTGAAGCGTTGCCCGTCGGAGGTCTCGGCGACCAGTTTCATAATCAGCCCGGCTGGCCCGGGCGCCGTGTTCACCCCCTCGACCGCCACCATGTTCCGCCCTGGCAGCAGCCGGCTCGTAACGTCGAACCGCTTGGGACGATTCCACAGGTCCGGATTGTCTTCGCTGGCCCCGGCGACTCGGCCGTTCAGATGCAACGTATACAGATTGTCGGCCGTGATGATCACCTCGGCCGCCTTAATGGCCGTGGTCTCCGGCAAGACGAAGGGCACGCGGCAGTAGCAGCTATCGCCGGGGAACGCCGCCACCGGCACCTTGGGGTCCGCCGTGTACCAGATCCACTGGGCGCCCTGGAAGTTCAGCGCCGGGCTCTGGCCCGCTGCCCCGCCGCATCCGCCGAGCACCACGAGCCCCCAGGTCACGAGTTGCACCACGGACCTTCGCTGGGCGTTTCGGAGCGCATGGCTCAGGCCTTCGAGCAATCCACGGCAGGTCGCAGTTGCGGACTTCATGGCGGAAGTCTCAGGGGTGGGAATGATAGGAATTCAATGTCCGCTCACAGCAGTGAGGCTAGCCAGGCAAGCCTGCTGAAACAAGAGGGCGAGCGCCTAGTGAAATCCGATCCCTGAAAGGGGGCTTCGAACGTGTGCGGAGCGAGCACCTGCCGGCTTGCGAGCATCTGCTTTGTCATCAACTAGCCACAGCGTTCAATCGCTTGTTGGAAATCGGCAACCAGATCTTCCGGGTCTTCCAGACCGATGGACACGCGCGTGTACCGCGGGGGAATGCCGCGCTCCACTTCCTCGCGGCGCGCGGACACGCGTGTTACCGGGTCGCCCAGGCTGACGGCGTTGAGCATCAGCTTGACGTGCCTGCCGAGCTGCTGGTGGACGGTGTCCTTCTTCCATTCCACGCCCAGCATCCCGCCAAAGCCCTTCAGGAAGCCGCCTCCGGCCCGCCGCTTCCAGGACGGCAGACCACCGTAGCGGACCCGCGCCACGGCGGGATGCGACTTGAGGAACTCGGCTACCAACTGGGCAGAGCTACAGTGTTGCCGCATGCGCAGCGACAGCGTCTTCACTCCCTGCGTGACCAGAAATGCGTCCATCGGCCGCAACAAGCCGCCCAGCCAACCCTGGGCATTTTCGATCTTGCCAACAAGGTCTTTCTTCCCGGATACCACCCCGCCCATGGCGTTGCCGTGGCCGCCCATGTATTTCGTGACGCTGTGGATCACCAGGTCGGCGCCCAGACGGGCCGGTTGCAGCAAGTAGGGGGTGAGCCAAGTGTTGTCCACGACCACCGTGGCGCCGGCCTCTTTGGCTATCCGGATCAAGGCCGGTGTGTCCAGGACCTCCATCGTCGGGTTGACATACGGTTCCCAGTGAACGATGTCGGCCCGCTGTGCCTGCAGGGATTTCGCCAGGTTCTCGGGATCGTTCATGTCCACGAAATCGACCTGGATGCCCCACGACGGCAAGTATTGGCGAAACAGGGTCATCACCCAGTCGTAGTTGCAGCGGTGAGCCACCAGGCGGGCGCCCGGTCTGAGTAACGCCAGGTAGGTCTGCGCGATGATGCCCATGCCGCACGGCCCGCCGGCGGCTGCCTCCGTGCCTTCCATTTCCATGACTTTGCGCAGCAACGCCGCAACCGTGGGATTGCCGAGGTTGCCAGGCCTCTGGTAGCCGGGCGCGCACTTGTCCTGACTGATGGGCGTGACTTGGTAGCCCGCCTGTTCGCCACTGTGAATCAGTTGGGAACTGAAGTGCCGACCTGACGAGGAGGTGAAATGCTCGTCCAGCAGATCGGCAGGCGGCGCGGCGATTGGCGCACCGGCAGTCTCCGCAGCGGCGACCGGCAGTGCCGCACCTGCGGGCGCTGCTGCCGCCATGATCCCCAAACCGCGCAGCATGTTCCGCCGTGTAAGCCCGGCACCATGATCCTGATCGGCGCCTCGCGCGCATCCGGACGCATGGGGTTCTTCCATCATCATACCGATGCACTCCTTGTCTCTTGTCGTGTCGCTGCAGGGACTACTTGCCCACTGTGCCCGAAGGCTTGGGAGCGGCTCCGGCATTTGGAGTACGAGCCTTCTCGGCTGTCGCATTAGGGACGTAGCTGAACCCCATCGTCTGCATCTGCAGTCGGCGATTCGCGTCGACCACCAGTTGCGTCAGGTCCGGGTCGCGCTGAAGGTCGATGTCCATGCGTTGCGGGTTCCTTTGGTCCATGTCCCGATTCGACTGGTAACACCACCAATGGGCCAAGCTAGGGTGGGCCTCGACCAGCACTTCGAGGGCAGCCTTCACAACCTGCCGCGCCCGCTGGGGATCCTGCTCGAAGCTGGTGAACCATCCGGGATTCTCCGCCCAGAACTTCTCCTCCTTCTCGTTCCGTGGCATGGGCAGCACACCGTACTCGCCGATGTAACAGGGCTGTCCCTGCTCCTTGGCCAGTTGCGTGAAGGCGGCCGGAGGGCAGGACGTCGCCTGCCCGTCCGGACCGGTCACCATGTTGGCGTTCTTCCGGCCCCATTCATAGTAATGGACACAGTACACGTCGACGGGCTTCTGGCACATGCCGATCGCCCGGCCCAATTCCTCCAGCGTATCGGTCTGCCAGGCGTTCGGCGCGTTGTTGGCAATCGCTTGGTGCAGGTGCCACTGCGAGTACCGAAAGCTGTCACCGGTGGTGATCAGATGGTGGGGATCGATGGTGCGGATCAGGGCTGCCAAGTCAGCGTGGAACTTCGCGACTTCCGGCAACGTCGGAACCGCTTGGCCGTTCCAGAGTCGCTGTTTGCCGCCGATGTCCGCCATCAGCAACAGCTCGTTTTCATGCTCCCACATGCCGACGGCCTTCCGATGCCGGTATCGAGTGACCACGGCGCGGACAAACTCCTCGAGCCGCCTGCGCGAAGCGGATTCTGGCCGTGCCACTAGGTCCACCAAGGTCTCGCCGTGGTCCTTGGCGACACAGCCGGTGGCATTGAGACAGAACACCACGCGCAGATCGTAGCGGTCGCAGAGGGCCAGCATCCGGTCGAGCGCGCTGAAATAGGTATCCCGCTTCGCCGTGTCGAAATAATGTGCGGGCATCCCACAGAACGCCCGGAATGTCTTGAAGCCCAGCTCCTGCATCTCCCGCAGGGCTTCCTCGGCCGACGCCGCCGGAGCTTCTCCGAAGCCTTTCGTTTTCGACTCTGCCGCCACCAGTTGCCAGACCAGATCAAACTTGTTGAAGCTGATCTCGTAGAACGGCTTGCCGTCCAGGTACAGCTCCGTTCCTCTCCGTTCCAGAAAGCCGCTTTCAGCGGCCGAGGCGATCCCGGCCCAAGCAGCGATACCAATGAGCAACAAACTAAGGCGACGCAATATCCGTCTCATCGCGGCTTCCGCTCGGTGTGTAGTACCAGTTCCACCGCGTCGACATAGTGACCGGCAAATTCGACCGGTTGCGGTTTCCGCGACGGTGGCATGCGGGCGACTTCCACGTGCATGACCAAGAACTGGGTTTGGGGCGGAAGCCTCAGTTCTGTCGTCACCCGTTGCCAAGTCACCGGATCGTCGTCTGCCAAGACGTTGCGGTGAGCGCTGAACGCTACATTGTTGCGGGTCAACCAACCCGACGACGAGGGCGTCGATAATTCTTCGGGCGATTCCTCCAGGGCGAACAACTGCGCCCCGAATCGAAACTTGAAGTTCGCTTCTCCCGGCACGGCATTAAACCAGGCCGTCAATTCGACCCGCGTTTGACCCTCCGCGAACGCATCCTTCCAGGGTCGTAGGTCGATCACCTGATACATGTTGCCGACGTAGCTCAGCTCGCTGACCTCGCCTTCAAAGTTGGAGCGCAGGAAACGCAGCATGTGCTGCCCATCTTTCGGTACAATCCCCTGCTCCCGGCCCGTGATCCGCGCAAAGTCGCCGCCCCAAGCGCCCGACTGCAACGGGATACCGCGATGGCCCACGGGCAGTTGCTGTTCGAAGCTACTATCTGCCAGCGGCAGAGGGATTCTTAACGGCCCGGCGACACGGGGCAGGGTAAACGCCCAAACTAGGCTGGTGGAAAGCACTCCGATCAGCAATCCGGCGCCCAAGGAAACCAGAGCAGCGCGAGTCAGCCAGCGGCTCAGCTTGCGAAAGATGCCGATCCCGCGCGATGCCCGACCGACCGGCTCCGCACAGGACATCCCATCTTCAATGTGGGCACCGGGCAGCAGGGGCTCGCCATCGGCCGTCTCCCGACCATCCCAGGCGGCGCTGATCGCGATGGTCGAGGCCCATTCGCGTAGCGCCACGTCCAGATTGCTCTGGCTCTGGAGCCGCTGCCGCGCGGCTGGATCTGCCAGCAGCGCCTGCTCCAAACGGGCGTGCTGGTCGGGTGTGAGCTGGCCATCGAGCCACCCGGCAATCAGAAAGTCGAGTTCTTCAGGGTTCATGGTTCCGTCTGCCGTTCGAGTTCGCGTTGGATGCACTGTAGGAGCAGGGCCCGCAGCCGCTGCAGCATCTTATAGAACGCTTCGACACTCTTGCCCGAAGTTTGGGCCACCTCCCGGAACTTCACTCCCGGCTGATACGCGGCCGACAACCACTGCCGCTGCCGGGCGGGGAGCTTCTCCAGGCACAGGTCCAAGGCCCGACGCTCGGCTTCCCGCGTTTCCGTTTCCGCCAGTGCCTCGTCGGCCAACAGTTCGCACAGTTGCTCGCTGAACACCAATCGGTCGGCCGCTCGATCCCGCCGCCAACGCAGCGCCTCGAAACGGCCGATCGTCGCCACCCAGGCCAGGAAATCCGTGCCCGGTTCGAACTGGGAGAACTTCCGCCACGCCACCAGTGACGTTTCCTGCATTACTTCGTCGAGTTCGTCCAGGGACGGCACCAAGGTCCGCAGGAATGCCCGCAGCCGCCCCTCCTGGGCCACGAAAAGGCGGATGAACTGCTCATACGTGTCGTGGGGAATGCTGTCTTTCATGGGACTTACCTAAGAACTGCGCGACGGCGATCGACTGGACATCCTTTCTTGTATACCCCAGGCAACCGGCGCATTTCCATAGTTCTGACCCGTCGCAAGTTATTTCATGACACGCAGTTCGAAAGGCGGAGCCAGCCCCGTATCGGCGGTCATGCCGGCGACCTGCACGACAAGCCGGTGTGTCGCGGACGGCCGCACCAAACCGCTGACGTCCAACGTCAGCGGGAACTTCTTCACGTACTCTGGGGGCAGCGTCCGCTCTCCGGCCAATTTGCCATCCAACCAGACATGACAGGTTCCACGGACGGCCCCGAGCCGAAGATAGACGGGCCGATTCGCCTCGAATGCGGGCGTCTGAAACGCAACTGCAAACCAGCCAGCTCCTGCCGAACTCTCCGCCGGCTTGGCCGGAGAAACTTCGATATGTCGTTTGGTCCACTCCGGACCTGGGCCAGCGGCAAACCAACGCGCGGCCTCACCCTCGTTTCGTGGATCCGCACGGAAGTCCCAGTCGGTCGGCAGAGCCATGAGCGGCACCGCCTGTTCGGCGGTGTCAAACGCATCGGTCGTCGCCTGGATCGCCTTGTCGACCGCCGCCGCCTGCTGGCGCAGCTCGACCAGTCGGCGCTGATCCTCGGCTGTCGGCACGAGCAATGCCGGTGCAGTCTCGGCCCCCTCCACGCGGCAATCCCGAACTGTCGCCTGGCGGGCGTCGGCCACCTTGACCAAACCTGGCGCAAAACCGGGCGAACGGCCGACGACACCGTGAAGCGTCAACCCGTCCACGTCGTCACCGGCGATGAACGGCCGAGCGTCGGGTTTCTCGACCGTCAACCGCACGTTGTCCAGGCGGACACCGCGGAGGTGCCTCAGATAGAGGACCGCGCTGGGCAGCTCGCCGTCGAATGGTTGCGCCCATTGCCGGTAATCGTGGAAGTGGAGCATTTCGGCGACGTCGAGCCGGGCCGCCTGCTCTGCCGTGCCGCCTCCGGGAAAGGCAAGCTGGACGTTGGAGAACGAAACGTCCTCGATCGCATAGCCGGGCAGCGCGACGATGGCCGCGCACGTGCGATCGAACGGCTTCGACGGATCGCCGGCCCGCGCGACGGCACGGATGTCGCTGAGCCGCAGGTGATGGATGCGTCCCGACGGAGGACGTGCGGACCGCGAATGGGCGCTGAAATTGAATCGCGTTGCGGTCACATAAATCGGCCGGTTCACGTCCCGCATCTCGATCTTCGAGAAGGAGAGGTCTTCAAAAAGCGCGCCCTCCGAGGATTCGATCTTGATCCCGTCGCGGCAATCGGTAAACAGGCAGTCTCGCAGATCCAAGCGGCGCATGGCCGCCACCGACTCCGCGCCGAGCCGGATGGCTGCCCACTCGGACTTCATCTGGCAGCCGGTGATCGTGAAGTCCTCAATCGGCCAATCGGGATGCGAGGTTTTCGGACTGATCGCGTCGTCACCGCAATCCATATCGCAGCCGGCAATGCGGACGTTGCGACAGCCGTCGAAGTCCAAGCCATCGCCATTGACTGTCTGCCGGCTGCGGATGGTGACGCCCTCGACCGCAATATCCCGGCAATGCACAAAGAACGTGGCATACGCCGCCGGGTCCACCAGCGTCACATCGCGCAAAGTCACGTCGTGGCACTCATGGAACCGCACGAGAATGGGCCGCCGCGCATCGACATCGCCGCGATTCGGGAACACCTTGCGCTGCCGCCCGCCCTGGCCGTCGACGGTCCCTTTCCCTTCCAGCCCGACCCGTTCCACCTTCTCCGCGTAAATCAGACACGGCGCAAACGCGATGGCCGTCTTCTTGTACGTCCAGCCCCAGTCGATCGGCACCGTCACGACCCCATAGTCACGGATGTCCGGGCTGCCGAGCAACGTGGCTCCCGCCTCAACTACCAACGTGATGCGGCTCTTCAACTGCACCGCGCCCGTCAGGAACATACCGCCGGCCACCACCACGCGTCCGCCGCCCGCCGCGTGGCAGGCATCAATCGCTTCCTGAATCGCGACGGTGTTCAACGTCTTGCCATCGGGGATTGCGCCGAACGTGCGGATATCAAAGCACTTCTTGTTTGCCGTCGGCGCTTCCTGACCGGCAAACAGCACGCCCAGCGACGGCAGTAGCAGGGTGATGAGTAGTGGGAGAACCATCTTCATGACAACGCCTTCCGGGTTTGGTGACTATCAATGCCGCAGCGGTCCGTCTCGCGCAGGGCATGCTTGTAGAGTTCGCGCCACTCGGGGCTCATGAAGTGCGGCCCCCGCGGCGCATCGGGTCCTGCCTCGCCAGCATCGAACAGCAGGGCCCCGCTGATGCCCTGCTGCTTCATCTCCTCGAAGTCGCGGGTGATGCCCTCCTTGTTCGCTGCCCCATTCAGCCACCACCAGTAGCACCAGGCCTTCGCCGCGTCGGGCGGGCAGACGAAGTCCCGCCGCAACGCGTCTTCGGCCATCAGCGGTTCCGCGCCAACGAGACTCGTCAACAACGCCGCCAAGTACAATGCCTGTCGAATCATGAGCACGTCTCCTGTGACACGCCGTCTTTCATGGGACTCCCTGAAGGACTGCGCCACGGCCACCAACTGGACATCTTTTGCTGTGTGGCTGGGCAGTCTGGACCCTTCCCATGATATCTAACCTGCTGCCGACACGGCAGTTGCAGACGCCCCTCCGTGCGGAATCGAGTCGCGGGCAGCCCCTGACCAGATACCGTCGGGATACGCACCGGCGGAACGCCGCTGGTGACCGAATCGGGGAACGACGGCATCCGGCCGGACCACGGTTGCCGCGCTGGCCTTGAACCGAGCTTCGTTACTTGTGGCTCGACGCCTCTGGGGCAAGGCAGGGTGGCACCCGCCAAAGGACTGAAAATCCCGCCCGCGAGGCCGCTTCGGTCGATGTGACCGACGCGCGCCGTCACCTCTCCCTTGGGGCTCGTTGTACTACATAAGTTTGTTGGGCGAAATTTTTTTACTCCCGGCCCGAAGGCGTTCCACGCGTTGGACAGATCGTAGCTGCGCTGCAAGCCGACCCATAAGGTTTGCGTGCCGGGATGGTTTTTCGGACGGTCAATGAAGCCACCGAGGCGTGCGATCGCTCGAACCAA
>JAPLNJ010001133.1 GCA_026692885.1 Planctomycetota bacterium
ACCTGGGCCGGATTGGACCGAGGTCCACGCGCCGGCCGAGGGACTGCCGGTCATTGAATTGGGCACGAATCGCCAGGCCGAGATCGGCGGCGTGGTCTATGCAGTGACCACGTTCGCTGCTCCTGCCGCCCGGCCGGTGACGCTGCATTTCGGCGCTTCGAGTCAGGCTCAGCTGTGGCTCAACGGCCAGCCAATCGGCTGCGTTCCAAATATCAAAGCTTTCTTCCGCGCAGGCCGCTGACGCGTTTCCAGAAGGCGATGCCGTTTCCGAAACCATCGTCATGTGGTAGATTGTGAGCGTTCCTGCTGCTCGCCGGGCGGGCGAGTTGGCAACCAGGAGGCTCCCGTTCACGATCAGGATTTTCATGGCTCGGTCTGACCTACTCCTCTCGCTCGTCAAGTCCGGCGTGTCTGGCGACCAGACCCTGTTTCGCCGGACCGTGGAAGCGATCGTGGCCGAAGAACGGGCGAAGAGTCACGGGGTGCTTGCGGATCGGTTGGAAGAACAGCTCAAACGCAATGGACAACCGGTCGGGAATGGACAGCCGATCATTTCCGGTCCCGTGGCACACGACTTGTTTTACGAGACAACTCCGGAGCGGACGCTCGACGATCTGCTGCTTCCCGAGCAGGTACGCAGTGCCTGTTTGGAATTGGTAGAGGAATTCCATCGAGCGGATCTGCTGCGGTCTCACAACTTGGTACCACGCCACCGCGTTCTGCTGGCCGGTCCTCCAGGGAACGGGAAGACGTCGCTCGCGGAATCGCTTTCCAACGCCCTCATGGTGCCCCTGGTCGGTATCCGCTACGACGGTTTGATCGCCAGCTACCTTGGCGAAACGGCGGCCCGGCTGAGAAAAGTCTTCGACTATGTGCGGACCCGCCGCTGCGTGTTGTTCTTCGACGAGTTCGACACGCTGGGGAAGGAACGAGGTGATCGGCATGAAACCGGCGAAATCAAGCGGGTTGTGAGCTCGCTGTTACTGCAAATCGACAGCCTGCCGAGTCACGTGGTTGTCGTTACGGCCACGAACCATCCGGAGCTTCTGGACCGCGCCGTCTGGCGCAGGTTTCAGCTGCGTCTGGAATTGCCTGCGCCCACCGAGGCTCAGGTCCAAGAGTATTTCCGGCGGGCTGAATCCCGGACCCGCATCTCCTTCGGCATGTCCCCGAAGACGCTGGCCGACAAGCTGCGCGGCCTGAGTTTCGCCGAGTTGGAAGAGTTCACAGCGGACGTGTTCCGGCGGTATGTCTTGGCTCTACCCGACGCGAACGTCAAGGACATCGTCGCCCGACGCTTGAAGCAGTGGCAAGACCGCTTCACCGCGAGCCCCTCCGACTAACGTACTGACACACCGATGAATGAGAAACCGCTGCTATTCTTCCCGCGTCCCGCTCCCGGCACGAAAAGCCGGCGTGGGGGCAGTGCATCCACACTCGGCCTTCCGTCAGCGGAGCAGCAGCGAGAAAGGCTGGAGAACCGTTTTCAGGAAATCATTGGAAGTTTCCTTTCCGCCCAGGAGACGATCGACGGGGCGGAGCCGGAAATGGTCGTCGTCTTCGAGACGGCAGGCAAAGAAGTTGTGGAACTGGCCAAGGCCGCACGAGAGATCGACGGGCTCGAATGGCTCGCCGAAATCGAATCGGACGAATTCGAGGCCGCGTATGGATTCCAGGATACTAAACGTCCAGAGAAGCTCTTGCCGTGTCGCCTGTACGCGGTGATGAGCAAGCACTCCGCCTTGGAACGCCTCGTCCAACTCTGGAGCCAATGGCATCAAGACCCTTCGCAACGCGCTGAGAAGAACTTCGGTCCCTTTAAGAGCATCTTTGCCCACCTCCTCGATGTTCGCCCCTGGTCGCCCGAAGACCGAATCCGAGACACCGGCGTTCTGGATGCGTGGGAAGAAGACCTGGTACACGAGACCGACTCGATTCGCTTCGAGGTGGAACTGTGGTCTCGTGGTGCAGACGGGGCGCAGAATCGGGCTTATGACCATCTTTCGGCCATGCTGACGTCCGCTGGCGGCCGCTGCATTTCGCGTTGCATCCTGCCCCAGATCGCTTACCACGGAGTCTTAGCGGAACTTCCTGCCGAAGCCGTCAGGACGGCAATCGAACACCTGCGGACGAAAGAATACACCGAGCTATTGCGATTCGAGGAAGTGATGTTCTTCCGTCCGCTTGGCCAATCGAGGATGCCCTCGGCGACGCCAGACGCCATGGACATGCCGATCGCGACGGTCGCAGAAGATGCTCCTGTACCGGATCCGAGTCTGCGGCCGATTGTCGCGCTGCTGGATGGACTGCCGCTGGAGAAACACCGCTTGCTCGATCGCCGGCTCATCATCGACGATCCGGACGAGCACGCGATTCAGTACGAACCAGTTAGCCAGCGGCACGGCACCGCGATGGCTTCGCTCATTTGCTGGGGTGACCTGAATCGGGCCGAACCGCCGCTACCGAGGAGGCTCTACGTTCGACCCGTTTTCGTTCCCGAGAAGCATGGAGTCGATGAAGTCATACCGCGGGATCGCTTGATCGTGGACCTGATCCACCAGGCAGTGCGACGAATCAAGGAAGGCGACGGACAGGAACCGCCGACAGCACCCGACGTGAAGGTGATCAATCTGTCGCTGGGCAGCTGACACCAGCCGTTCGTCCGCAATATGAGCCCGCTGGCCCGCCTCTTGGACTGGCTTTCGTGGAAATACGGCCTCCTGTTTATCGTCAGTGCGGGCAACCAACTCGGGAACATCGTCCTGGAAGCCCAAGCCTCGAAGTGGCGGTTGCTGTCGCAGGACGAACTCATCGCGCAGACGCTGATCGCCCTCCGGAGTTCTCAAGCTCAACGTCGTCCGCTCTCGCCGGCGGAAGCGATCAATGCCGTCGCCGTCGGGGCCGTGCATGCCGATGACTCGCAACCCGCTGAGCGGCAACACCGTGTCGATCTCTTGCCTGGTGAGCGACTCCCGAGCCCCATCGGAACAGTCTCGCTGGGATTTCAGCGGGCGTTGGTTCCGACGATCCTCATGCCCGGCGGTCGGCAGTTGTTCATTGCGCCGTTTGTGGAAAGCGCCGGCCCGGCAAGCTTCGAGCCGGAAGCGAGGAGCGTCCAGCCTCCGGGGATCCGAGTGGCTGCGCCAGCGCGCGAACCGATGCAACTGGACCGAACGATTCACACTCGCGGCACGAGCAACGCGACGGCGCTGGCCACGCGGCAAGCGGCGCTAATCTACGAACGCCTCCTGTCCCTGCGCAGTGACCCTGGGGGCGATCGCTGGGACGAGCGGCACACGGCATCGCTATTGAAGACGCTACTGGTGCACGGTGCTTCTTGGAGCAAAGCGGCTGAGATCATCAAGGGAGTCTTCAGGGACGACATTCTTGAGGAAGTCGGCAACGACCCCAAGCGGGCGTGGCAACCGCTGTCGCGACTGCAGGCCAGTTTCCTCGGCTACGGCGAAGTGTCTCCCGAGCGGGCGCTGTTCTGCACGGACCGACGAGTGACGCTAATCGGTTGGGGAACGCTCAAGAATGGTGAGGGCCATATTTATGAAGTTCCATTGCCGGAGGCGCTGAGCGGACTGCGAGTGAAGCGGCGTCTGACTATAACGCTCGGTTGGATCACCCCCGTCAATTTCGCACACCGCAAGTACCGCCGAGCTCTTCTGTGGTTCGACGCACCGGAGGATGAATTCGGTCTTTGCGAGGACCACGAAGGCATGCATGTGGACATTGCCCGACGTGGCACCGTCCAACATCAAATCTACGTGGGCGACAAGGCCATTCCAGTCGCCGAAAATGCCGCCGCGAGAATTCAGGTCAACTGTGCGGAGCACGCGGGCAGCCTCGATGAAGATGTCCCGTACGCGATTGCCGTGACCTTGGAACTCGCTCAGCCAATTCTCGCATCGATCTATGAGCAGATCCGCGAAAAAGTCCAGGCCCGCATTCGACTGGAAAGCTAGCTCCTGACAAAATCACTGGTGACGCAGGTTTATGGACCGTAATATGGGACGATCCGAGTTCCTGACATCCGTTGAGCCGCGATTGAGTTCACCATGCCAAGAGACGAACTGATCAACGATCTGAAAGCCCACGTCGCCGACGGCGACGTCGTAGCCATTGTCGGCGCGGGGGTTTCGCTCTCGGCCACGGAGGGCAACCCGTTGGCCGGCTGGACGGGGCTCCTGCTCAGCGGCGTGGAGTATGGGCAAACGGTCACCGGCACCATCACCGAGCCCCAAGGGAAATTGTTGCGGGATCAGATTCAGTCCGCCGATCCCGACTTTCTCGTCAGCGCCGCGGAGGTGATCACGAAGCGGCTCGGCGGTCACAAGTCGGGCCAGTTTCATCGCTGGCTGCAGGACAAGGTTGGGGCCCTGCGAGCCAAGGACCGCACGGTAATCAAGGCCCTTCACGCGCTGCCGGTCTTGATCACGACCACAAACTACGACAGCCTGATCGAAGAAGTCACTCAGCGACCGCACGTCACGTGGAAGGAGCAGGCCGCGGTGGAACGCTGGCTGCGAGGCGAAACCACGGACGCTGTGCTGCATCTGCACGGCTGGTGGGACCAGCCCGAGTCGGTCGTGCTAAGCCTGCGCGCCTACGAAGACGTCACGGGCGACGAGCATGCCCAGGCGGTGCTCCGCTGCCTGCGCACTCGCAACACGTTGCTATTCGTCGGCTGCGGCGGCGGATTGGAGGATCCGAACTTCTCGCGGCTTCGGCAGTGGGCCACCGCGACCTTCGAAGCCTCGACGTATCGTCACTTCCGTCTGTGCCTGGACTCCGAACTGGAGGCGTTAGCCACGGAGCAGCGCGAGCATCCGTGGCTGTTCCCCGTGGGATATGGCGACGGCCACGACAAACTGTCCGGCTTCCTCCGCAGTCTCGCCCCCGCTTCGGGCACCGCGCGGCGCACCCCGGCTCCGAAGCCGACAGCCGCGGCGGGGCTGGACCTCGACCGGTATCGCGACGGGCTGCAGAAGCGGTACGGCTATCTCAAGCTGGAAAGCCTCGACGCCAGCCCGGACCACCGGCGTATCGCGCTGACCAAGATCTTCGTTGAGCCGACCGTCCGTTCCTGCCAGCAGTTCAACCCGCGCGTGTACGAATTGCCGATCGAGCACCGACACCGGTTAGAGGAGCAGGGTGGGCTGGAATGGGATCTCAACGAGGAGGAGCTAAAGCGTCAACGTGAGTCATTTCTTCAGCAGTCTCCGACACCCGTGGTCGAGGCCATAAGCGACCCGGACCACCGTCTGTGCGTGGTGTTGGGTGATCCCGGCTCCGGCAAGTCGGTACTGCTCGACTACCTGGCGATGCAATGGGCCGAGTTGCCGCCGGTCGAGCGGCCCACGCGGCCCATTCCGTTGCTGATCGAACTGAAGACCTATGCCGAGAACCTCGGCAGCAACCGGTGCCGCGACTTCCTCGAGTACCTGGACCACGGCACGGGCGTCGTGGGACAGTTCGACCAGCCGCAGCTGAACGCGGCCCTGCAACGCGGCCAGGCCACCTTTCTGCTGGACGGTCTGGACGAGATCTTCGACGCCCCCGCGCGCCAGCGGGTGGTCCAGGACCTCGTCCGCTTCACGATCCGCTATCCCCAGGCCCGGTTCCTGATCACCTCGCGAGTCATCGGCTACGACTTTGTGGCGCCGCTGCTTCACGACGCCGGCTTCCAGCACTTCCTGCTGCAGGAACTGAACGACGTTCAGCAGACGCACTTCATCGGGCGCTGGCACGATCTGGCCTACGCCGACCCAACCGAGCGGGCGGAGAAGGCCACCCGCCTGCAGCAGTCCATCGCCCACGTCGCGGCCATCCAGGAACTCGCCCAGAACCCGCTGCTACTGACGCTGATGGCCCTGTTGAATCGTCATCAGGAGTTGCCCCGTGATCGCAACGAGTTGTACGAACAGGCGTCGCGGCTGATGTTGCAGCAATGGGACGCCACCCGGGCGATTCGGGAGGCGCCGCTGCTGGCCCAGCAGAGCTTCGACTACAAGGACAAGCAAGCCATGCTGCGCGCGGTGGCCTTCCGCATGCAAACCAATCCCAAGGGCCTGGCGGGGAACGTAATTGCCCGGGACGACCTGGAGCAGACGTTGGTGGATTACCTGCGCAGCCAAGGCTATGACGAGCCGCGGCCAGTGGCCAAGCGGCTGATCCATCAGCTGCGTGACCGGAACTTCGTGCTCTGCCTGTTGGGCGGCGACTACTATGCCTTCGTCCACCGCGCGTTTCTTGACTTCTTCTGCGCCTGGGCGTGGGTCTGGAAGTTCGAGAAGGAAAAGAGGCTCCTTTTCGAAAACCTGCAGCACGACGCGTTTGACGCCCACTGGCCGGATGAGACATGGCATGAAGTGCTGCGTCTGATCGCGGCGAGGTTAGAGCCGTGCTTTGCGGGAAGACTAATCGTCAACCCGAATCATCGCCGATCCGACACGCAATCAATCCGAACCATCAGAAGAAAATGCGGAAACTGTTCGCGCCCGCTTCGTCAAGCTACGCGCCCAGTTCGGAAAAGATGGCACCGAGCGTCAGGCGGCGGTGCAGGAGCTGGCCCGCGGCTGGAAGGACGATCCGGAAACCTTGCCGATCCTCAAAGCCCGTGCGCATTCCGATAGGGAGTGGGCTGTGCGCCAGGCGGCGGTGCAGGAAATTGCCCGGGGCTGGAAGGACGACTCGGAAACCTTGCCTTGGCTGAAAGCCCGCGCCCAGTCCAACGAATACTATCTCGTGCGTCAGGCGGCAGTGCGGGAACTGGCCGGAGGCTGGAAGGACCATCCGGAGACGTTGCGTTTATTGTGCGTCAGGCGGCGGTGCGGGAACTGGCTCAGGGCTGGAAAGACGACCCGGAAACCTTGCCTTGGCTGAAAGCCCTCGTCCAGTCCAACGAATCTTATCTCGTGCGTCAGGCGGCGCTGCAGGAAATTGCCCGGGGCTGGAAGAATGACCCGGAAACCTTGCCTCGGCTAAAAGCCCACGCCCAGTCGGACGAACATGATCTGCTGCATGGTCCGGCGATCCAGGAACTGGCGTGGGGCTGGAAGGACGACCCGGACGTTCAGACGTTCCTGAGCGAACACGGCGAACGGTAGCTCCCGCGAGCACAACGTCAATCAGTTGCTCAATCACGCACGGATTCATGGGTGGGACGGTCATGTAAGCCGTCCTGGCCGAATTGAAAATCCGGCCCGCAGCCAGCACGCCACGCACGGCGTATGTACTGCGCCATGTCCTGAGGTGAAACCGCCGTTCTGTTCTGCTAACTTCGAGACGTGTGGTCTACGTAGCCGCGCGGGCCATGATGCCAGATCATGGCAGCGTCCGGATACGGGAATACTTCACGCGTGGACTAATGAGAGGCGGGACGATTAGAATGCCTGTCCTTTGAAGGAGACGGCCCTTTCACCTGTGATGGACCCACGGCGTACAACACGCGTGCCCAGGTCGCCGTGATGATGTAGGGGTCGCCTTCGGGCGGACAGACGCCGCGGAAAACCTCGGACTGAAATCGATTACCAGGATGTCAAGCGTACCGAAGAGATCGTGCGCGAGGTGGCCCAGCCCTATGTGAGCGGGGAAAAAAGCGGGGAGGCGACCGTCGAGGTCCTCGACAACCGTCTGGACGCCCACTTTGGCAACCTCGTCGGCTGGTTCAGCGACCGCCACCCGAATCTCGCTGGCTATCGCGTCATCGCCGACGAAACAGCGAAGTTTCTCGCGCCACTCATACGGGCACGCAGCCGCAAGTGATGTCTCCCCCTAACCCTGTCGGATCAGCGGGCGCCGCGGAAGCCGACCGTTGACGCGACATGGGCAGGCACCTAGATTCGTGGGGAGATCGGTAGACTGAACCAAGCCAACCGCCGGAAAGGGAACTGAGTTATGCAATCTTTGACTCGCCGAGAACTGCTGACGGCGACGGCTGGCGGGCTGGCAGCATCCATCTGGACGGCGCCGCTGGCGGCGCAATTGCCGTCGTCAGAGGAAGACACGGTGAGGGACCGGCTGTGGCTTTTTGGCAGCCCCACCGGCAGCACGGCGCCCCATACGGGACGCCGGACCGTGATGAGTCCTGCGGAAGGAGCGCTCTACCTGGGAGTTCCCAACATCACCATGAATCAGGCCAATACGGGAGCGGAAGCGAGCCTCGGCCGGTTCGATTCTCCCTTCGAACAATACGCGGTCGCCCTGCGGCCGTTCAAGCGAGTCCTCTGGGGGCTGGTCGGCTCGGGCGGATTCACGACCGCCGAGGAACGCCAGGAAGGGCTGGAACTAATCTCCAAGACGCCCAACTTCGTCGGGGCGCACCTGGATGACTTCTTCACGTCCCAGGCTACCGGCAAACAGGCCGTGCTCACGCTCGAGGAACTGCGCGCGATCCGTCAGACCCTAAAAGCGGCGGGGCGGCCGCTGGAGATCTATTCCACGTACTACACCACCCTGCTGAAACTCCCGCTCGACGAATACTTGAAGCTGCTCGATGGCGTCACCTTCTGGACCTGGAAACCCGATGATCTCGTCGATCTGGACTCGAACGTGGCCAAAGTCAAGCAGGTGGCCCCGCACCTGAAGCTGATCTTGGGCTGTTATCTGGTGGATTTCACCAGGAAGACCTCGATCCCGATTCCCGCCATGCAGCGGCAATGTGAGTTTGGACTGGCAGCTCTCCAACAGAAACGCATCGAGGGCCTGATGTTTCTCAGCAACGGCGTGATGGACGTCGACTTCGAAGCGGTCGAATGGACGCGCGCGTGGATCCAGAAGGTCGGAGACACGCGGCTCTGAGGCGTCGCCGTCGACGGGCAGCGGCTGGCAAAGTGGATGCACCCAGCGCGCGTCCGCCTCGGCCGCGCCGCAGAGCGCTGCGCAGGCCAGGACCGACGCCGCAGAGACGGCCCTCATCACCCGCCGCACGATCGGGTTGCTGTACCTAATCTGGCCTTGCTGGCCGCCTGCTGTCTGGGCGGCACGGCCGCGGAGGTCGACCGGCCGATCAGCGTCTACATTATGACCGACATGGAGGGCGTGGCCGGAGTGCTCGACTTCGAGCACTGGACCGCGCGAACTGTGGGCTGGGAATCAAGGACATCCAGCCGCTGCCGGTTCTGGTTTACGACAACGACGACCTCAGGGCACCTTTTCGCCACGTCGCGGCGTTCGAGCAGGGGCGTCTCGTGCTGTGCCGGGAGCCGGTGCCAGCCTGGCTCAGGCCGCTATTGCGGTGAGCAGAGAACAATGGCACGGCACGAAACACCTCGAAGCTGGCCCTGACAGCTCAGGGGGCACACGGTCAATGCCGTTTACTTTGAGCGACAAGGCGCTAGCCGCCGGTGAAGACTGGCCGCGTCTTCTCGCCCAAAACCCGCGGCTAGCGCCTTGCGGCTCACCATGTGTCAAGTGTCAGTTTGACTGGCGAGTTGCCGGCTGGGATGTTGAAGGTCAGTTCCCAGCGCTGCGTGGCAGGGTCGTAGTCGGTCTGCCAGAAGTCGTTGCCATGGACGCTCTGGTCCAGCCGTTTACCATCGAGATACAAAGCCTGGCCGCGGGGTGACGTGAGGCCGGTGAACGTGATGGGCACGTAGCCCAGCCCACCACGGAGCGTGAACTCGGCACGATTGTCCACGGCCCGCATGCGGACCGCGGGATGCAGACGTTCCAACTCGCCAGCCTTGATCTCGACGCGCCGATCGTTACCCGTGGCCTCGCGGTGGATCATACGCCAGGTGTTTTCCCACTGGCCAAGGGTTGCCCGCAGCGCCTCGTTGGGCCCGTAGTAGTCTTTGGCGAACTGGGGCATGACGATGTGCTCGATGGTGGCTTCGACAAAGTCGCCGGGCTCCAAGCGGGTGATGCCGGGCGGCGGGACAAGATCGACAGTCGAGGTATCCGCACCACGCGCCCGGACGCCCCGCTCGGCCACCCACGGTGTGGCCTGCTTGCCACCCAGCCGCGCATCCCAGGAGCGAATGACCAAGCCACGATTGGCCCAGGCACCTTGTTCGTCTTGCCCGGCCCGCGAGACGGCTTCGTGCAACGAGATCCAGGGCACGCGCCCCGTGCATTCCATGGGTTGGGTGCGGTAGGTGTCGCCGCCCCACTGCGTATCCCACTGGCGCACCAGCCCCGTTTCGTTGCCCAGGGCCAATTTGCGTTCGCCCGTGTAGCCGTAGGTGTCCGCTCCGATCTGGAAGATGACGAATCTCGCGAAGTCGCTCGCTTCCTTCACGTCCATACGCAGGCGGTAAGTGCCACGCACCACATCATCGGATCGGCAAAGGCTGACGGTGGCGGCGTGTTCGATGGTCCTGCCGCTGTGGCCCGCGTAAGTCACTTCCGTCAGGCAGGGGCCCTGACGCTCGTAGGCCGTACGCATTCTTCCAGGAAAGACGCGTTTTCCAGCGGAGTCGAACAGGCGGAAGAAATCACCGCCGCCCACATTGTGCGTCCAATTCCAAGAGAGGTTGCGGTTCATGGACCGGACCATGACCGGGCGCACGTCGAGGATCGCGGCCTGGGCCTGAGCTTGGTCGGGCTCGTAGCAGATACTCTCGCCCCAGCAACCGAGAGCCGACTGATCCCACAGTTGATTACTGCCCCAGCCGATCAGACAAAGCTGCGCGTGGGAGGCTGCGGCCACTCCGCCCCAGTGGCCGTAGGCGAGCGACAGTTCCAGATGGACCGTGGCACCGGGAGGCAGACGCACTTGGGAGAATCCGTGGAACCACGCACCCGCATAGACTCCGCCTTCCGGACGGGCGTGCCAGTTTTTGCTGAGCTGTACCGGGATGCCGGTGGGATTGCCGACGGTATCTCGCAAGACGGCCGATACACCCGTGATGGGCGAGCCGATGGGCAGGCGGATACCGGAACCGTTTTTCTCGAAGAGCAGCCGGACCGTCTGCTCGGCGGTGTCCGGATTGGTCAGCACCAACTGCACCCGCTCGATGGCGTCGTTCTGCTTTTCGGGCCCGCCCGGTGGCACCACGGGGACGATGCCATCCAAGTTCACTCGGTGCCAGCCGCGGGCCGCGTCGTAGTCCACGGGTCGTGCGGCTCCGCCTGGCACCTCGGCGGCCTGGACCGTCACCGGCCGGGCAGATTCCTGGGGCTGCGGCGTCCCGGGCAGCAGGGACACGAACACCTCGTGCCAGTCGGTGGCCCCCCACGTCTCTCCGGCAGGCAACTCCCAACGCTGGTGCTGGACGCCCTGTGCCGTGGTCAGGCGGACTTCCATGGCCGCGTCTCGCCAGTCCTCGGCCGGTTTCGACAGGGCAGCGCGGCCCTCCGCACGGAAACTCCACGCGCGGACCGGTTTCACGCTCGGGTGCTCCACCTTGGGCTTGGCGGCCCGCTCGCGCACCTCGGCGGGGGTCAGGGCTTGGTCATAAATCCGAATCTCGTCCACGGCGCCCCGGAAATGGTAGCCGTCGCCGCAATTGTCCTGCCGCCGACCGAACGCCAGACCTTGACGTCCCGGCACGCGTTTGCGGCCGATCTGCTTTTCCCCCGAGGCGGCACCGTTGACGTACAGCCGTAGCGTATCGCCGTCGTAACTCATCGCCAGATGGTTCCAGGCCTCGAGCTGCAGGGAGGGCTGGCGTTGGGCGTCGACAACAAACGCGTTTTCACGACCACCTCCGATGTTGATCCTCGCCTGCAACACGCCGTTCAACAGCACAAGGCCGTAGTTGCCCTCGGCCTCTTCGTGATGATTCTTGCAGACCAGCCACGGGAAGGTGCGTTCCGACGCCTGGTAGTCCGTGGGAACAAAGGCCCAGAACTCGAGCGTGAACCGTTCCGGGTCCAACTCCGGGCTGTGCGGGATCTCCAGGTGGTTTGTGCCATCCAGACCGAAACCGCCGCCGATACGGCCGAAGCAAGCGTCGCCCGCGGGAATCGGCTTGCGCCCCGGCCGGGCCGCCAGAATCAGGGCGAGGCGATCCGGCCAAGCCACCGTCTCGAACCTCGCCTCGACATTCAGTCGCGCACCGTCGGTGGCCGTGAAGACCAGATCCGTCACATCCGCCCGTTGCATGAACCGCCCCGACTCGATTATTCGAGGACCGGTGAAGTTGGTCCACTTGCCGCCCGCCGTGCAGCGGTAGGGCCGGCCATTGGCTGTCATGGTCAGCGCCAAGTCGGCGGCAGGCAGGCTCTGCCAAGCACGGTTGTCCGCACGGGCACACGCGGTGTAACCCAGGCCCGCGGGCACAGGCCCGAGATGCGAAATCCGCAGCGTTTCGGTGTCCAGTGCCAGCGCATAGCGCCCGGTCTGAAGGCAACGCGTCCACGGTGCCTCTGGCGTGTGCGCAGGAAACCCCTCGGCCCACCACATCAGCGTGTAGTCTTCCACGCGAGGCATTTCGCACAGTTGCGGTGTTCGAAGATCCGCGTCTCCGCGCGGAGCCGACTGTTCTGCCGCGAAAGCGAACACCGCACATGTGAAACAGGCGACCATTCCTGAAGCCAGAGCAGACAGCGCCCACGCCTCGACGATGGAAGGAACACAGGATCTGGTTTTCATTGGTCGCTTCTTGTTGGATGGTTCACCTTGGGCTTGATGAGCTTCACCGCGGCGTTGTTCGATTGCCTCGCACCGGGCGTGCCTGCTTCGCTGATTGCTCAGGATTCCAGGACGACCCAGAGATGGTGGAGCTCGATCGTAGGTGTCACGCATTCGTGACGGCGTTGGTGCCTGGAGACGGAGAAGGCGGTCCGGTTGCCGTCGTTGACCTGGAGCGGCTGAAGCCTGTCCGCGCTGCTCCAAACACAACCATCGGTGCTCGTGACGCCCGTCAAATCGTTGACCCAACCGTTGATCGCCCCGTGCCAATGACCCGGTGAGAGCCTTTCGATGTAGCCGACCATCGCGGCGGTTTCGACCTTGTTGCCGTGCAAGCCGAGCTTGAATCGCTGCATGCCGCCGGTTGGGCCGCCGCTGGATCGATCGGTCCCCGTGACGTATTCGCGCTCGCGGTCTTTGCTGGGACCTGGCAGACGCTTGGCTTCGATAACGAGAAACGGTTCGTAGATCGAATAGGGACGGACTCCGATCAGCGTCGTTTCCTCGGTGCCATGAACTCCCATGTCCACGGTGCGCGTTCCTGACTGCGGGGATTCGTGCTTGAATCGCGCCATCGGCAGATCAGTCCTTGATCGGCGGTCGAGGAAATCGCAAAGCGATGAATTGAGCCTCTTTTCGGAGTTCTGCTTCGGTCGCTGCGGGTCATCGCGCCAAGCCGGCAGCTGACGGCGGATGAAAGCCAGTGTTTGGGGGACAAGGCCGTCGTCTGCCGACGGTCCAGATGCCAGACGGCCGTTTGCACCTGCGTGTGAGCTGGGTTGGCGAGCCATCGTCACCATCCTTGCTCGCGCAGATCGATCAGCGTGTCGTCAGCATCGCGGATGGCTGTCGAGCGAATCCAGTATCTCAGCCGATTCGGCTTCACGATCAGGATGACGTTGCTTTCGTAGTACCGGACAACGCGTACCGTCCGAAGCGACTCACGGCTTTGGTCGTAGACTAGCCGGTGCAGTGCATCCTCGCAGTCCTGACCCAGCCATGAAACGTCTGGCCTGTCGCCGAAATAGAACGGCTGCGCGATGAGGCCATTCAAAGGGACGGCGTCAGCCGCTTGCAAGTTACGATAGAGGCTGCCGAGCATCTGGACGTAGAGCGACGAGTATTCTCGGACGTCATCCTTGGTCGCCGCCTTCTTCAGCAGGTCCGAGTCCTGACCGAGTCGCACGAAGTCGGTCATGTGATTGAGAACGTCTTCTTTGAGGGCGTCTTCCCAGAAGGCGAGGTCGAGTTCGGAGGGATCGTCGGGAAACGGCAACCGGTCAATGTCCTGCTTGAGGATCGACGTCGCCTTTCCGATCAATGCCTGTGTTCCGTTGATAGTGCAGCAGAATTGGTAGAAGCGTTTGCGGGCTTGCAGCAGGGTGAAAACTGCGACGAGTTCGGTTCGCTGCTCCGGCGGTGCATGGATACCGACGATCTTGTCGCGATAGGCAAGCGAGCTATGGTCCCAGAAGGCGATGGGAAGTGATGCGTGCTCTTTGATGAGAACCAGCGGTGGGGCAAATCGATCGGGATTGCGAGGTGCTTCGAAATGCGTTTCCGTTACCCGCTCAATCAGGTTTTCATCGATACTGTCCTCGGTGAAAGCAGGAGTCGGCAACAGGGGGCTGTCAGTGAGGAACTTGGCCTCGATCGCTCGGTTTCCAACGATGAAGCCTTCGCCATATTCCCAGTTCTTGTCGCCGACGAAATCCGCGAGCGTCCTAAAGCGTCGAATACGTTCCGAGATCTCCTGCAACCGTCCACCACCGAGCAATCCAATTCGCCAAACGAATGGATTCTCCAGCGTCTGCCGTTGCGAGATCACATGCCAGTCATAGTGGTCGATCTCAAAAGCAATCCGCTCCGAAGCGGAATAGGTGCGGCGAAACGTCAGATGATTGACCGGCCCGTTGGCAAGCGGCTCTTGCACTGCGTGCCATGCAATCGTCTTGGGATCGGCCCCTTCGTACATGCCGCGCATCGAGACGAAGTCGAACGCTGAATCGAGACGCGCCAGGCTCATGAGATGCTGGCGAAACGCCCCGGTCTTGCTGTTGTAGAGCAGTCCGTGCGGCTGAATCAGGCACAGCGATCCACCAGGGGAAAGTGACCGCAGACCTTGTTCAAGGAACAGATAGGCCACTTGCTTGTCTGGCAGTCTTGGCTGACTCTTGGGGCGTGCCTTATCGACCGCTTTTGCAGCCGGAGTCAGCTTCGATTCAAACGGCGGATTGCCCACCACGATGTCGAACGTCTTTGGCCAGGCGTGATTGGCGCTGTCGGCCAACGTCGCAGTGTCAAAGAAGTCGCCCTCTCTCAGATTCCGCCCACGAAGTTTGTCGAGTTTCAAGCTCCTCCAGATAACCGGAGGCTCCAGCGCATCGCACACCGCGAGTGCCAGACTGAACGCCGTAAGGTCCACCGCGCCCGTTTCCAGTTCCACTCCGTGAATCGACCTGGCAAGAATCTCTTTCAAATCGTCGACCGTCGGCTTTTGCCAACAATTGCGGCTTCGCCAGTGAATCACGAGTCGCTTGAAAGCGCCGACCAGAAAGATGCCGGAACCGCACGCTGGATCGAGCACCTTTTCCTTGCCGGTCAGGCGGTCGTAGGGCATGACCTGATCGAGGAGCAGCGCGGCGAGAAAAGGCGGCGTGTAAACGGCTCCATGTCCCGTGACGAAGCGTTGGTAGAGCCGGCTAATGACTTCGACGGGAATGTGCTGGAACGAGAACAGTTCCCAGAAGTGCTGTTGACCACCCAGCGTCTTGGCTTCGACCAGTTCTGTGAAGTGCCTCAGTTCAGCCTGAGTGAGTTGCTGGCCATCGTCGCCGAGCGAGAACACGTCGCCGTTGAATTTCCTCTCGAAATATCGGAGCAGCTTGCTGACTTCCTCAACCGTCCCCATCCGCAGCATGTCCCGGAACGACCTGGCTCCCGCGTGAAAGCGGCCGAAGTGCCCCGGCGGAAAAACGCCGCGGTCTTCCAGGTACTTGATCAACACCGTCAGCACCAGCAAGCGGCGGCGCAGCGGCTTGTTCGCGCCGTCGAGTTCCTTGTCCGCTTCGACAATCGCCTGAATCAGGCTGCGATGTGCCGCCGCGTCATCCTTGGCCAGTTTTTGGTTTTCTGGGTCGTCCCAGAAAGTCCCTTCCGCCAATCGGTAGCCCGAAAAACGTTTCGCCAACGCGTCGGAGATGTCTGCCGCAGTGACCAGCGTCTGTTGCGGCGATTCGTTCGCAGCATGAATCGTCTCGGCTGGCTGATATCGGACTCTGGCTTCATTGTCGCTGGCATCCCAAAAGTCGGGCTTCCGAGCACAGCTCAGGATGTCGACTCGGGTGGGCCAGGCGACATAAATCAGGGGCGCGACGCCATGCAGCCACAGCTTGTGATGCAGTCCGGCCAAGTCGTCTTCGGTCAGATTCTGTCGCGAGTTGTCGACGACATAAGCCGCGACTTGCGACGAACGAGCGTCTTCGCCCTGCGCACCATTGAACCGGCGAAAGAAGACGAAGTCGATGTGCCGGAAAGTCTCCGCCTGCAACAGGATCGCGCGCTCGTGAGGATCATCCACCGACGTGTGTTCGCGCACCGCCACAAGCCCGTCGAGCGGCTGATTCTTCGTGTCAATCAGGTCCACAAGCTCCAGCGAACGCACGAAAGCCTCCCTTCTTCGGCCTAGCCGCTCGGCGCAACGTCACCGAGCCGTTTTCTGAGGCGCAGGCTCGTCCAAACTGTCTGCGGGATATTCTGAAGGGTCACATGCTGATTTGCCAGATGCCGAGAGTTAAACTGCGCAGTTTGGCGAGCTTTTCGGTCGCTGTGCAGATTGGATTGTCGGAAAGAGATCGGGAGTGCCCGTGCTTGCGGATGCCCGGGGGGGGAATCTCGCGATGGCGAAGCGGCGGTAGTTCTCCAGGCTTCCCATACCAGTGCCGTTTCCAGTTCGCAAGTTCCGCGTTACCTTTTCGCCTTTTCCCGGGTGGTGGGTTTCGCGCCGGGTTGTGGCGATACGGGTCCCGCGTCGCGGGTGAACTCGTCCTGCAACTGCTGCCAGCGTGCCGCCATGTCGCGGACGCGGTCAGGTTGTGCGGCGGCGAGATTATGTTGCTCGCAACGGTCGGTCGCCAGGTCGAAGAGTTCCCAAGCGTCCCGGTCTTCGCGAGCGGAAACCAGTTTGTAGTCGCCCATCCGCAGGGCGCGATTGCCTTCGTGGTGGAAGAACAGGTTGTCGCGGGAGACGGTGCCAGCCTTGGCAAACGCCGGGACCAGGCTGCGGCCGGGCAGCGCTGGCGCACCCGTCGGCAGTTCCGGTTTGGCGGCCGCGAGTTCGAGCAGCGTGGGGACGATGTCAATCACGTGGCCGACGTTGTGGCGAAGTTCGCCGTGCGCAGCGAGGCCCTGGGGCCAATGCACGATCAGCGGCGTCGAGATGCCGCCTTCGTGCGTCCAGATCTTGTGGCGGCGGAACGGGGCGTTGCCTGCGCTCGACCAACCCGGCCCGAGGCAGAGGAAGGACGCGGCGGAGCCGGCTGCCGCCGTCCGGTCATGGCCATCGCCGCGCACCATCACCGTGGCGTCGGTCCCGTTGTCGGAAAGAAAGAGGATGAGGGTGTTGTCCCAGGCACCCATCGCGCGCACTTGGTCCAGCACGCGCCCGACCTCACGATCCAGGCGGTCGATCATGGCGGCATGAATGGCCATCTTCATGGCCTGAAACCGCTGCTGTTCGTCCGTCAGTTGTGACCAGGGAACGGCGTGTTCCAGTTCGCCTGGTCCGAGGTTCTCCAGCACGTCGGGCTTGAAATAGCGCGGCGTGAATGCCGGCTCCAGCGGCGCCAGGGCACAAGTTACGATTCCCATCTCACGCAGTTTCTGCCAGCGTGCTTCGCGCACGCGATCCCAGCCCACGAGGTAACGGTCGCGGTAGCGGGCGATATCCTCGGGGGGGGCCTGCAAGGGGAAGTGCGGCACCGTAAACGCCAGATAGGAAAAGAACGGCGTGCCCGCATGTTTCTCGGCGTGCTCCTGCAAGCAGCGGATCGCATGGTCGGCGAAGGCCGTCGTCGTGTAGTAGCCGCTGTCCTTCGCCACGGGCGGCAACGGGCGGTCGTCTTCCCAATGGCTCCTGGGATTGAAATTCCGGTCGTGATCGTGCAACACATACGAGCGGTCGAACCCGCCGTCGGCGACCGGTTTGGGAGCGCCGTTGACATGCCACTTGCCGGAATGATAGCTGCGATAGCCCCGCGGCTTGAGCCAGTGCGGCAGAATACGTGTCCACGGCGGAAGCCGGCCCTGCGGCGGGTCCATGTGAATCTGCTGTGGATAGTAGCCGGTGAGCAGTGCGCTGCGCGTGGGCCAGCAGCGTGCCGTGTTGTAAAACTGCGTGAACCGCAACCCATCCGCCGCCAGCCGGTCGAGATTCGGGGTGGCAATCTCTGAGCCGTAGCAGCCGATGTCTGAGAACCCGAGGTCATCCGCAAGGATGAGTACGATATTTGGTCCACGCGGAGTATCTGCACAAACGCCGGCAAGGGATGGGCAGAGTGACAAAACCACCGCGGAAATGGCCAGCCTTAGTGGCGTTATTGTAGGTAGCCATTGATGGGGTAAATTGCGGCTCGACTCGTACCCAACGAAAGCTGCACGAGAAAGCATGGCAGTACCTCGATACCGATAGGGATGGACGATCACTTCCTTGTCCAGGCCCAGCTGCCTACACCGATTGGACGACGCTTCAGCGGCCGGACGGGGAGCAGGAACCAAGTCGCCTCAGTATCTCGCATCTCGCAGCCACCGTCAACATTCCAAGGCCAATCAGGTCACTTCACAAGGGCTCGCACAAGTCATGGGCAGAAATCGAAAACAACGCCGACAGTCGCACGGGTCGGCCTGGCGCTGAGAACAGACTGATTGCTGGTACTACACCCTGCCGGGCACAAAGAAACGCATGGCCCTGTTTGACGAGGACGGCCAACGGATACGCGGTCGTGAGAACCAGGAAGCCGCCGAACTGGCGTTGGCACGAGTCACGGTGGCCGACTCGTCGGCATCGGCAGGTGGACCAGGCAATCGGGAGCCGTGGGTGGTGGCCAGGGTCTGCTCAGAATACATCCAGTACTGTGAACGTGGCGTCGTCAACGGAACGGTCAGCAAAGGGCACCGCGACAACACTGTGAGAGAAGACAGAAGACGAGGAAGATCCCAGTTCGGACCGAGGTGGCGGAGCTGACACGCAAGCTGATGAAGACAGCGCCGCGGGGAACGAGCATTCCGCTGTTTCGCAACACCCAGGGAAAGGTCTGGAAGAGGATGACTGGGGTGGTTCGGTTCCTGACCATCAAGAAGAAGCTGGGCTGGAACACGGACCCGGTCAAGTCGAAGTACTCCTGCTACACGTGTCG
>JAPLNJ010001134.1 GCA_026692885.1 Planctomycetota bacterium
CAGCCGACGAGTCGGGAGAACTCGGTGAGGCGCCGCGGTGTAGGTGTTGGCGGGACTGCTCTCACCGACTTACGTCGGGAGCTTCTTGGATGGAACCAGCTAGCCGTGACGGCATTTCGCAGTATTACGATCAACGCCCACCCCGGGATTGCGCAGGCTGCTCGCCGCAGGTCTCCTCGATCAGGACTTTCGCCGCATTCTTCGGCGAGGCAGGTGCTATTGCCGGGACTGGTCGCTATGATCTTAAGGGGTTTCCCAAACCGTCTGCGAGCAAATTGGGCCTTGATCAGAACGTTGTGCACCGTAAGCGCGAAGCGTCAGCGAGGAAGAGCGGCGTTTCCTTGCCGACGCTTCGCGCTTACGACGATCCATTGCTAGCGTTTTGGGCAACGTTCCGATCAAGGCCAGCGAGTTGGAAATCCGTCCTTCGTAAAACCACGCCAACCTCAACAAGTCCTGCCGGGAGCGAAACTATGATCGGACGTCGCGTCGTGTGTTGTCTAGCCGGGTCCTGCCTATTCCTCCACGGAATCACTGCCGCTGCCGGCGACTGGCCCCAGTGGGGTGGCCGCGGCAACCGGAACATGGTGTCGGACGAGAAAGGGTTGCCCGACTCATTCGAACGCGGCAAGAAAGAAGCGAACGGCAGCGGGATCGACCTGACCACGACCAAGAACGTCAAGTGGGCGGCCCGTCTGGGTTCGGCGGCGTACGGCAATCCGACCGTCGCGGACGGCCGGGTGTATGTGGGCACGGATGACCTGACGGTGACCGACGACCCACGCTTCCAACGCTCCAAAGCCGGAATGGTCAAATGCTTCGAGGAGGCAACCGGCAAGCTGTTGTGGCAGCTGGTGACTCTCGAACGCACCGCGGACCTGCCGCAGGGTGCCCTGTACACGCATCAGCATCTGGGCACCCTCTCGTCCCCGACCGTCGATGGCGACCGGGTCTACGTGGTCAGCAGCGCCTGTGAAGTGCTCTGCCTGGACGTGCACGGCCAAGCCAATGGGAACGACGGGCCGTTCTTGAACGAAGGCCAACTGATGGTCCCGCCGGGCCAGCCCGCGGTGACGCTGCAGGCCACCGACGCCGACATCCTCTGGCGTCTGGATCTGATCAAGGACTTGGATGTGTGCCCGCACGATGCGGCGAGTTGTTCGATCCTGATTCACGGCGATCTGCTGTACTTGAGCACGTCGAACGGCGTGGACAACCCACACGCCAAAGCCGTCCGTCCCGACGCACCGGGCTTCATCGCGGTCGACAAACGCACGGGCCGCGTGGTGGCCCGCGAAAACGAGGATCTCAGCAAGCGGATGTGGCACTGCAACTGGTGCTCGCCGTCGGTGGGGCAAATCGGCGACAAGTCGCTGATCTTTCTCGGTGGCCCCGACGGCCTGTGCTACGCCTTCGAAGCCCTCACGGCGGTCCCCGAACAACCGGTGTCGTTGAAAAAGGTCTGGTCCTACGACTGCAATCCGCCAGCGTACCGGCTCCGCGATGGCCAGCCGATCGAGTACTACGCGGGCGACAAACGCAAGTCGACCAGTCCGAACAAGGACGATGGTGCCTACTGCGGTCCGAGCGAAGTGATCGGCACGCCGGTGTTCCACAACAACCGGATCTACGTGGCCATCGGCCAGGATCCGGCTCATGGCCGAGGCCGCGGCCTGTTCCACTGCATTGACGCGACAAAAACCGGCGATATCACCGAGACCGGCCGCCTGTGGACTTATGACGGACTCGACCGCTCGATCGCCACCGCGGCGGTCGCCGAGGGCTTGGTGTACATCACCGACATCGCCGGGCGACTGCACTGCCTGGACGCCGACACGGGTCGCTGCTATTGGGTCCACGAGACCAAGGCCGAGACCTGGGGCGGCGTGCTGGTGGCGGATGGCAAGCTGTTCTTCGGGACCAAGAAAGCCTTCTGGATCATGGCGGTCGGCAAGACGCCGAAGGTGCTCAGTGAGAACCATCTCGGCTCGCCGGTCTACAGCACGCCGATCGCCGCAAATGGCGTACTGTACGCCGCGTCGCAGCAGTACTTGTGGGCCATTGCACAACCAGCGTCTACGGCGGAGAAACAGGGCCAACCTTGAATCTTTGAAGTTGCGCATTTTCGTAGGATGGGTCTCCTGACTCGTCCTTTTCCGATGTCTCTGAGGTCGTGTCGGAGACCCAACCTACAAGAAACGCCGCGCAAACGTGATAGCGCAACTTCAAAGCCTTGAGTCCTGCCGGACGATCAAGGCCCTGCCCGCCGCGGTTAGACCAGCCGAGGCATACCGCTGGGGGTGCATTCTTCCCGAACTCCGTCAGGCTGACAAGACGGCATCCTGTCATGCGGCATCCCCTTGAAAACCACATCGCGTGCCGTCACTGTATTGTGGGTTGGCGTCTCGAGACCTTGAACCTTAGATCCCTGGAGTCCTGTCATGCAACACGCGATTTGCTTCTTCGCCCTGCTGTCGAGTTTGGCTTCCCCGCTCTGCGCGGCCGAACCGCAGATGGTGTTCGAAGATCGCTTCGACGGCCAACTGGCCGACGGCTGGAATTGGCTGCGCGAACACAAGGAGTTCTGGCGGATCCAGCACGGCGCGCTGGAGATCCACAACGAAGCGGGTGATGGCGGCTCGGTCAAGAACGCGCTGCTTCGCAAAGCCCCGGACCGCAGCCTGGGCAAGTCGGCCATCGAAGTGACGGTTACCAACCTGACCAAGCCGACGCAGCAATTTGAGCAGGCCGGCATCACGTGGTATCAGGCCGGCAAGCCGGTGTTTAAGCTCGTCAAGGAACTGGTTGACGGTCAGTTGCTGATCATCCCCGGTCGCAAGCCGCTGGCTGCCGAGACCGTACAACTCCGTGTGATCGTGACGGTTGACAGCTGGACCGCCCAGTATCGGCCGGACGGCAAAGGTGAATTTCAAACTGCCGCCACAGGCAAGCTGCCGCCGCCGGGCGACGATCAGGTCAGTATCCAATGCTACCACGGCCCCACCGGCGCCGAGCACTGGATCCGATTCGACGACTTCCGCGTCTTGAAGCTGGCCGAGTGACCGCCGGGTGCAGACCCGGCGAGTGGTTCGACGCAGGAGCCTTGATCGAAACCTTACGAAATGCTCGCAGCGATATCCTGGAAGTTCGATGTCCCAAGTTTGCCCCTCGTCGTTATACACAACTCTTCCGCCCCAAAGGGGCATTAACAAATCAGCCCAGGGCAGAGCGTCGCGGCGACAGCCGCAGAGCGCCGCCCT
>JAPLNJ010001135.1 GCA_026692885.1 Planctomycetota bacterium
TGGGAGACCCACCCGCGACGTTCCTGCCTCGGCCCCCGGCTTGCTGCCCACCTGCGGGAGTCCCACCCGCGACTTTCCCGCCTCGGCCCCTGGCTTGCCGTCCGGCAACCCCTGACGGCCTGCTTTGGAGTCGCGGATTCCGCTCCCACTGGACGGCGCCAGATTATCGTCCAACGGAGCCAACTCCAACTCTGTTTCGCTCGTAGGCGAAGACATCGCCAGGGTCGGTTCGCGCTGCTTGAGCGAGGACAGCACGTCGCTGGCGATTTCCGCATGCTGCCGGCGCCAGTCCTCTCCGCCGTGTTCGAGCAGCCACGCCGCCAACGCCGTCGAGACCGCATTGGCACTCTCGTGACGCTCTTCGACATTCTTGGCCATCATCTTGTCGATGATCGCCACCAGATCGCGTGGAGCGTCGCTTCGTTCCTGAGTGATCGGGTCGGGGGTCCTGATTTGGTGCGCGACGAGCCGTTGGGCAATTGACCCTTCGTTAAACGGCGGATGTCCGGTCAGCATGCAATAACCGGTACAGCCCAGGCTGTAGATGTCCGTGCGGTGATCGACGTTGTGACTGTCCAGGGCCTGTTCCGGCGACAAGTAGTCGGCCGTTCCCAACACGGTTTCATTGTGGGCCGCCGTCAGCGAGGCCTGGCTGCCGTCGTCGAAGAACCTAGCCAGCCCCAAGTCAAGGATCTTCACGACACCTTTCCTGTCGATCAGCAAGTTGGCTGGCTTGATGTCCCGGTGCACCAGTCCGCTTTCGTGGGCGTGGGCCAATCCGTTGGCCGTCTGCCGCAGGTAATCGGCGGCCGTGACAAAATCCAGCGGTCCAGAGTTCTGGACGATGGACTCGATATCCTGACCCTCGACGTACTCCATCACCAAATAGTGGACGATCTTGTTGTCTTTGGATTCCTTGTTGACATCGTAGGCACGCACGATGTTCGGATGGTCCATGGCCGCGACGGCCTGGGCCTCCACATAGAAACGCTCGAGCATCGACGAGCCTTCGTGGAGCTGCGACTGCGGCAAGACCTTGACTGCGCAGCGGCGGCGCATCATCTCGTGCTGCGCCAGATAGACCGTCCCCATACCGCCTTTGCCCAGCGGTTTCAGCAGTCGGTACGAACCTACGAAGAATCCCTTGTGTTTGCCCTGCAGAAGATTGTCCGCCTGCCAGCGCGTCAGAGTCTCGTTCTCGACCAGAGCGTCGGCGACGGCCTTGGGGTCGTCCACGTCGACGTCCCGCGTTGCCAACGCGTCGAGCGATTGCGTCAGTTTCTCCGCCGCGACGAGGCCGCTTCGTTGAGTTCTTTCCAAGAAATCAGCGGAACGCTTGGTAGACATCGCAAACTACACTCGATCGGCGAGGCTCGGGAAGAATTTTGCTTCCCTACAATCTACCACAAATTCAAGGTATGCCAAATCCCCGGATCACGCAGAATATTGGAAACGTGCGTTCCGCAAGTCATCGTTGTACTTGTTCTGGGAACTTGGTTGGGTCAGAGACCCTCGTTGTCGAGCGAGGAATAGTGCGTGGACACGTCAGTGACCAGGCTGGCGTCGTGCCCACCACGCGTCGGGCTGAGCTAGCCGCCTTGGCCCCCTACGCAGCGAATGTCGTCGGCGACGGCTGGCAAAACGGCATCCAGCGGAGCGATCGAAGGCCCCAACCGGGGGCGACTGGGGGCGAACCACTGTCGCGCCACGTCCGAGGCCAGACTGTTGAGCACGGTATCTAGCTGCGGATCGCTCAATTCCCAGTCCGACCCCGCAGTGACCGGATGCGGCGATTCCGCAAGGAGTGCCGCTTCGCCTGCCTCTAACGCAGAAAGCTCTGTCGCGAACACCGGCGGAGCGGTCAACGTGGCCCGCTCCGCAAGTTGATTGTCCAGACTCCCCTGTGCACTTTGCAAGCTCAACGCCGCCGACGGGGATTCCTGGCTGCGCGAAGCCAAGACGATATCCGTCGGTGGAGACGTGGCCATGCCGACCGCGGACTTGCCTTCAGCTTCGGCCGCGGCGGCAGGGGCCAAACCGACCCGGGCGTTGAGGAAGTTGATCGGCAGAAGTACGTCCGCAGGCGTGATTTTGTCGTCCCCGTTCGAGTCGATCGAGTTGCCATCGGGCGAACTGGTCGCTGTCGGCGGCAGGGGCAACGTCCCGCTTCCCCGCGCATTGATCCAGTTGATGCCCAACAACGCGTCCAACGGTGTCACGGTCTCGCTGTTGTTGGTGTCCAGGCTATTGACCGGGTTTTGCCAGGGATGCAGGCCCGCAATGTGGACGGTAAGGCCATTCTGGGTGACGATGCGAAAAAAGTCCGCACCGACGAATTGTGGGGAGCCTAGATGCCAGCCGCCTGCCAGACTCACCGAGGCGGTGGTGATCGTGCTGGACACGTCGAATCGGCTAACCGCGATGCTGGGCGCGCGGAACCATTCCATCGTCCCCTGTCGTCCCACGAGATCCGTGCCCACCAGGACGACCTCCGAAGCGCCGGAGGGCAAGCTGGCCGGGACGACCGGATGAGCGCTACCGTCCAGGACGGTGAAGGCGTAATCCTCCACTTCGCCGTCCGGTGCCGCACCTTTCGGACCCAGGTTGCCCGCCGAACTGATGCGGAACCGGCCAAAGGTCTGCCCCGGCTTCGCTCCGGCAGGTACCGTGAAGGTGACCAGATTGTCGCCTGCCGCCAGGCTGCTGCTGGCCGTGCCGCCCAGATGTTCGGTCGCTTGATCGAACACGCCGTTCTGATTGAAGTCGATCCACGCGTCCAGCTTGGCAGCTTGCGACGCGACGATTCGGAAGCTGGCCGTGGTGGCGGCCGTGGGCATCGCCAGCATGCTGCTGATGGCGAACACACCGTCATCGTTCGGATCACTTGTGGCGGCGGCCGAGGGCTGGCCGTCACTCTTGGCGCCGACCGTCGCACCCAAATGCGGCCCACCGATAGTGTGACGCACCCCATCGTCGGCCAGCAAGGTGCCGTACGTGTTCGGGGCGTCGCCGAAATCCAACGCGGTCGGCGCCGCCACCGTGTAATTTATCGTGAGCGTGGGGCGGTGAGCGGTGGTCACCGACTCGCGCGAATCGATCATCTTTCCCGACTCCCGCGTCTCGTCGCCCTTGAGGAGCCAACCATAGTTCGCCGTGGGATTGTCCAGCCAGCCTTGCACGTCGGACTGCATTTGCGCGGTGGAACTCCACGTAGCGGACGTGTTGGCCGCGCCGACCGCCTTCACGCCGCTCACGGTGGCTGAAAAATCACCACCGGGGGTCGTCCAGAACTGGTTGGAGTAAAAGGTATGCTTCCACGTGGCATCGCCTGTCCGAGCAATACCATAGGGGGGCATAAAGCCCGACGGGGCTGATCCCGCTTCACCCCAATTGGCCAGCACCTTGTGCAGTTCCACGTTGGGTGTGGTGGCGGAAAATGTCATGTTGACCCACACGGTCAACGTGACGCTGTTGATGGTTGCGCCAACAGGGACGCTGCCGGCAACATCAAAGGCCATTAAGCCGCGCATGGCCAAGTTGTCGTTGTGGTCGAGCCCAAATAGAACGCTACCTCCGGCACCGTTGCTCACCGAACCGGCCGAGCTTTGAAATAGCGTATTGTCCTTGACGGGCACGAGCGAGACGACCGACAGAAGCTGACGGCCATCCAAGGACTCCACGATGAGCCTTCGGTGACGAGTTTGTTTTCGCTGTTTCTTGGACTTGCGACGGAAAAAAACGCTTAGGTTCATAGAGCCTCTTTCTCTCTTAACCCAGCTGGACAGATATCCGCAATGGTGCGTTGCGACCGACAACGAACGGACGTCCATTAGGTTCAGATTCCGTATTAAGGACGAAAGTCCCCATCGGGCGCCACTACGATCCTCTACGTTCCACCATTTCGAAGGATGCGAACAGCCGCTGCATTAGAGTGAACAATTCACGGAATGTTCCCTCGCCAATTAGAACTGAACCACATTACCAGCGAAATCCCTCTACAACACACCAAGCAGATATGTTGCGAAGCTTCTGAGTTGAGCTGGCGATGATGCTTGGTGCGCGATGGACGAAACGCTAGAAGCTGACTCAGGCGGAGGAGGGAGGCCGACGGGTGCGGGAGGCGTCCGCGTCAAATCCGGGGCACGATCTAGAACATGGCGGCCCAGCGGATGCCAATCACGTCGACGTCGCCGAGGTTGCCAGGCAGGAACCAATGTTCATGATTGACCATCAACGTGCTGCCGCCCGGCAGCGTTTTGTTCAGGCCGTAGGTAAACCGCTGGACCGCGAAATCTCCGGTCGGCAATGCGCTGTGGTATTCCTGCGTGTCGTAACGCGCGACAAGGTTCAGCTTCCAACATCGCGACAGGAGCAGTTCGCCTTCGACATAACTTCCGCCCACGTGGTCCCGGATGGTGGTCGGATACACGGGCCGATCCGAGTCGCGTTGCGCGTACTCAAACTGGACGCGTAGTTGATCCTCCCAGCGAAACACGGCATCTGCGCCGTAGATCAGGTAGTTTAGGGCCGGAGCAGGAGGCCCGCCGGGAACATCGGAATCGAACCGGCCACCCATGACGGACGCTCCCAGCCGCAAGTGCTTCCCGCTGATGGCCAGCCGGCCACCCACGGACGGGTCGCTATTGTTGTCCGTGTAGCTGCGACTGCCGAAGAAATCGATGCCGTTCGCCCCACCCTGCAGGCCGTTCACGACGTACGCGTGGAAGGTTGCGGTCAACGTATCCTGGAGGGGTAATCGCAAGTCGACTAACGCCCCTTGATCCGAGTAGGGCATCGGCAGCACCGGATCGCCCAAGTCGTTGGAGTGGACACGCTGCCCCATGTTGTAGATGAGCGGCGCGGTCACGGTGCGATACAGGCCCGGATTGACCTGTTGGTAGAAAGCACCAAACGGCACCACGAACCGTCCCATCTCGACCGACGTCTTGAGCAGCGGATCACAGCCGGCACCGCATTTGGACGTCAGCCATTTTGTCACGTCCAAGCGAACACTGGCCTCGACCAACTCGATCCGACCGACCTGGTTGCTTTGTTGGGCATGGCAAGCGATACAAGCCGTGACGTGGGCACTCAGGGGCCCCTTGCCCTGCCAAGCCACACCGGCCCACACGTCCCCGAAGAAGCCGGGGTACTCCAGATCGCTGCTGCCGCCGCCACGCCAGAGCGGTGCGAGCGTCCCGGTCAGCGAAAACGGCGGGCCTTCATCGGCAGTGGAACCGCCCCCGCCTTCACCGCCGCCCTTCGACGCGTTCCGGGAGGCCAAGTACGCGGCGATGGACTCCCAAGCGTTTTGAGGAATATTGGCTCCGTCCTTCTCCGCCATCCGCCGCACATTGGCTCGCCACCCCGCCTGGCTTTTTGTCTGTGTCAGCGACTTCTCCGCGTTGTGGCAGGATGTGCAGTGCGCGCTGAAGGCCGTTTCCCCAGACCGGACCAACGCCGGATCGGGAGCATTACCTTTGGCTTGGTCAGATGGTTTCTTGTCGGTTCGCCCGGCATCTTTCTGGGGCGCAACCTGGGGCGCAATCCGAGAGGCCAGATACACGGCGATGGACTCGTGGACGTTCTGCGGAATGTCGGCATCGTCCAGCTTTGCCATCTTCCGTACAACTGCTTGCCACTCCACGAGACTCTTCGTCAGCGCCAAAGATTTCTCCGCATCGTGGCAAGTCGTGCAGTGATCGTTGAAGGCCGCTTCCCCAGACCGAACCAGCGTCAGACTTGAACCATTCCCCAGGGCCTGTCCGGACGGTTTGGTGCCGGTTTGGCCAGCTCCATCCTTGACGGGGGGCTCCGGTGCAGGCGGCGAATCCGCCGCGGCTCGACTGGCTGGCTGCAGTTCGAGCCCGGCGGGGCCAGCCAAAGTTGGTTCGTCGCGAGCCGGGACCATCGCCGACAGAGACTTGGCACGCGGGGCGTTACTGCTAGCTGACCGTCGGATGCGACCGTCGTAGGACCGGAATTCTTGGCCGACAGTACCTGCTACGCAGGCAAGAAGACTGCCTGACGCCAAGCACATCAATCCAGCAAATCGCAACATGGGATCTCCGCAACCTGCGACAATTCGACGAAATGATGGCGCAGATCCACCGCGCACGCGCGTCACACCGCAAGATATATCGGTTGCGTTGACTTTGCCGATTAGCGTGACATTGGCGATTTCATGGGATTCTCCGGCGATGACGGGCTAGTGCGTCGTCAAGGCTTAATCTTGGGGTGACCGATGCGGTGGCGTAAGCTTCCAGCTTGCGTTTGACGCGATGAATCGAAAGGCCGCCTTGATCATAACGTTGCGAAATGCTAGCAGTGTCGTGATCGCCCCCCGAGAAGCTCCCGACATAAGTCGGTGGGAGTGTTCCCGCCCTGTGCCTAACCCGGAGCCCCATCTCCGACCAGCCCGACTCGTCGGCTGCCCGCCGCCGGACAGATTGTCCCACTTTTAAGCTGCCATTTCTTCCAGACTTACGTCACTTTGCGGCTGGTTGATTGGGGTCGGCCGTGCCTTCGCGATGGTCAATCCGTTATGTACCAGCACCAGCAGGCCAAGTTGCG
>JAPLNJ010001136.1 GCA_026692885.1 Planctomycetota bacterium
ACCAATCCGTACTCATGCGTCCGGTCAAAAAGCGACTTCCGAAGACGCGTGGTCTTCGGAAGTCTGAATTCAACAACACCCAACGAAGTTGTTTTCCGAGACACTTCGCTATCGTTGATGTAGTCCCGGCTGGCAGTTGGGATGAACACAAACGACACACGGACCGGGTCGCAGGTTCAGCCCTGCGCCAAAATGCCAAGCCCAACGAAAGTTGACCGAGACGGTGCCTTTTAGCACCAGGTTACAAGCCTGGATGTAGTCCCGGCAGGCAGTTGGGCATGTACAGTGACCCTCCGACGAAGGTTACACCTGGACACTTTTCGGCTGCCCAAGTCGGTTCGGCCTGAAACGACAGTCGGCGGTTGATCCGTGGGGCCAGCGGGAGCCGAACCAGCTTCAATCCGGGTTGCGGCCATTCGTCGAATCGTCTGGCTTCAGCTTCTCGGCGCCACCACCTAAGCGTCGTCGCTGCCAGGTGCCTGACCATCAGCAAGAAGGTGAGAAAGCGGGGTTCCCTGCACGGAGAGGTCCAGGTCCGGCGAGACGACTCCCTCCTCCACCAATCGACGGATGTAGGTCTTTGCCAACATCGGCCCTTCGCTAACGGCAGACTTCAGATCCTCCGGTCCAAGATCCTTTCGTCGCGGCCGATTCGCGTTGAACTCGGAGTAGACTTGGCGTTGGAGTTCGAGGGCCCTGACGGAATAGAGGCCGGCCGCATAGAAAGCCTCCGTCCTCGATAAGGCGGCCTCGACACGTTCTTTCCACTTGATGACCTCAGTCTGGTCGATCTCCGTCTGAGAAAGCCAGCGACGTTCGCCCGCGTGAAAATCGACATAGAGGCCATACTGACGCATCCGTTCACAAACCACAGCCAGACTGAGTTGCTGCATGGCAGCTGTCACGACCGCCATCGGAGCTGATCTCGCTTCGTCCGGGTACGTCTGGACGAACGCCCACGTCGATTTGTGTTCGTGGCTTCGGAAACTCTCCCACGAGTCAGCCCACAGTTTCTGATTGTTCTTCGGAATCCGGCTCATTCCCGCCAGAACTGAGATCTTGCCGATTTCCTCCATTGCCGCGACTAACATTGCCAGGCTACGGGCGTAGCGACTCGATTGGAGAAGAAGGGTCGCATCGTCGTACAGCTGCCTCGCGTTCAGCAGGGTCACGCGAATCCCCTCGGCAATTTGTTCGATCGAGATTTGGCTCTTATATCGTTCGAGGATTTTCTCGACATGTTCGCGTTCGGTGTCGGTAAGGATTGCAAATTGATCCTGGAATTTCATGACGCACCTCTCCCGACGCTTGTGACCAAGGTTGATCTTGGCGAAAGTGGCAAACCAGTTGAACCATCCGTGTCGCGCGGTCCACGCACGTAATGTCATTATGCGAGAGACGCCGGTGGGAGTCGAACCCACTTGGACCGGGTTGCAGCCGGTTGCCGGGCCGTCTGGCTCCAGCGTCTTGTTTAGTGTCCTCGCCAAGAGTCGGACTTGGTCTTCGACCTTCGCGGAGTCGCGTGCGATCCGGCACACTCCGAGGACAGACACGCGGAGAGCCACGAACAAGACAGGGCCTTCGGGTCCCCCTGCCTCAGTCGTCGACTCCCCGCTCACTACCTTCGGCTTCGCTGCTGCCGCAGCGTCCTGCCTCCACACACCGAATGGCGTCCTTCGGCAACTCGTTGCCGTAGATCACCGACAGGACGGCAGGCAGGTACATGTCCAGCATGGCCATCGTTGCGGTGATCAGGCGGTCGATGACGCCGTCACCCACTCCGTCGTCCGTCAGGACTTGGCTGGCCTGGAATCGCACTTCGCCCTGGTCGACATCGAACTCGAACTTGCCCACGCGGAGGCCGTAGTTGGCTCGCGCCACCGTCTCGGCGATTGCGGGACGGCTGCCATCGGGAATCCGAATGGGCGCGTAACCGAAGACCTGGAACAATTCGGCCTCTTCGTCGACGTGGGCCACGACCCGATACATGGCAACTTCGCCCCGGAGGTCTGCCCAGACGGACTGATTGTCGTCGTTGTTCGAGTACCGGACTTCACGTTCATCCAGAAGGCTGATCAGTCGCTCGTACGTCGCGTTCATGGCGGGGTCCTTTCGCTTGGTGCGGGTGCCGGTGACTATCCGGCACCCAGTTCTTGAGCGAACTCCAGTTGCGGACGGGTATCCATTCCTCCTCTGTGTTTGTCCTTGCTATCAGTATTTTCGGCAGCCTGATGACACCATTGGTCAAACGGCCAAGAAATCTCGGGCACGGTTCGGCGCGACACATGGGATACGGCAGGCTGAGATCGTGACCCGCTGGCCGCGGACTGGACCCGCCGGACACCCACCGCATCGTGTCAGCTGCGGCGCACCACGAATTCACGCACGGAGGCCAGTTCGATGGTGTCGAAGACGTTGCCCAGGCTGGCCCCGAATCCGGTCTCGTTCACCGTGACTTGGTCGTCCAACTGCCACTCCAGGATTTCGGCTTCCCGAATCCGATCATCCGCCGGCTCGGCGAAGACCTCAGCCTGCCGGTCATGGGACCACTGAATCGCCTTCACGGCGGCGTCTTTAGGAGTCCTGGCATCCAGGACCAACCGCACCCAACCTGATTGAACGTAGTACTTCGCCATGTCTCGGACCTCCTTCGTTTACACAATCATTGCCGTGGCCGTGACACGGTTGGTCCGCACGAGGAGGTTTTCTTGAAAGACACCGAAGCTATGCCGTCGGTTCGGAACAGAGACGCGGGCGCGACGAACCTGGCGGTGCGGCAGACGGCCCTGGGTTGATTCCATCGCTCGCATTCGTGAAGAAATTCGCGTCCAGGACCAGAGGTGTCACGGCAGGTGGCGATACTTCTACTGTCATCCAAGGACTACAGTGCGGAGGCCGAACATGCGTCAACTGATCTACCGAGCCATGCACCAGTCAGACGACCTGGTCATTACGTTCGACTACTGCGATTCCAAGGGTGTCTCGACCCACCGGGTCGTCAGCCCCATCCGATTCCTGGGCAAGGACCGATTCCTCGCTCTGTGCCTCAGCCGTGAAGAACCCCGCCAGTTCTACCTGGAAAGATGCCAGAACGTGCGGCTGGCACCAGCCGTGAACTTCCTGATGCCGGTGGAACTGGCCTGCTAGACCGGAATCGCAGCCAGCGACGTACATCGCCAACTAGGTGCGTGCCATTCCCTCGCCGGACCAAGGCGGCAACCATGCCATACGACGATACACACTTCGGCAAAACCCAATCAATTCGCGCTTGTCTGGCGGAGCATCCCGATGTGACTCCGCCACGCCTTGTCGAGATCCTGGCAGCACAGGGCATTCAGGTCTCACCGGCTCACGTGATCGTGATTCAGGCGGTCCTCAGATCGGAGAAGGCAGACCGACCAGCGCCGGATTCGTAGGTGCCGGTGATGGTTTCCGGCTCGATGGACGCACTTGTTGTCGCCAATGGACCTGGACGCCGCGAATGGAGCCGGTGGCCGAGGGGTCCGCTGGCGGACCCAACGACTGAACTAGCGGCTCCAGTTTCCCGGATCGCTTGACCTGCGGTCCCTCCAGACGTAAGTTCACACGCGCGTCACAGACTCAGAACGGCGATGCGCAAGTTCCCGAAGCGTGGGGAGTTGCCCGCGGTCGCGACCAGGATGCCTGCAATGAATTCAAGACTGGACTACCTGTTCTCCCGGCGCAGCATTCGTGGGTATCGGCAGCAAGACGTGGCTGACGAGCTGGTTCAGGATCTGCTGCAGGCGGCGATGGCCGCACCGTCGGCGGTCGCCAAAGATCCTTGGGCGTTCGTCGTTGTCCGCAACCGCGGCATGCTTTCGAGGATTGCCGAGGGGTTACCAAACGGAACGATGCTCCGCGACGCAGCACTGGGCATCGTCGTCTGTGGTGACCTCCAACGAGCCCATGACCGGCAGCTGTCGTATCTGCTGCAGGATTGTTCCGCGGCCATCGAGAATCTGCTCTTGGCGGCGAACGCGTTGAGCCTGGGGGCGTGCTGGCTGGGAGTGCACCCGCGCGAGGAACGGGTGAAGCACATCCGCTCGCTCCTGAACATTCCCGATCCGGTGATCCCCGTCGCGGCCATTGCCATCGGCTGGCCAGCCGAGTCACCAGCGCCTCGCACACGCTACCGCGAGGACGCGGTCCATCACGAAACCTGGTAGCAAATCCCGCTGGCGGAACCTCCGCTGTCAAGGAACGCGAAAGTGTCGATACCTACGCTAGCCGCAGTGTTTGGGCTGTTGTTACTCGGTCAACCGGCTCCCGTTCCGTCGCAGGACGGGGGCTTTATCGGCGGCGCCGATCCGACGATCGTGGCGATTCAAGGTGGACAAGCGGGATACTACGTCGTCGCGACAGGGCGAGGCATCCCGATGCTGTATTCTGCGAACTTGAAGGACTGGAAACGGATCGGGCGGGTCTTCCCAGAAGATGTGCCGAAGTGGGCTCAGGAGGAAGTACCCAAGGCCAACGCCATCTGGGCACCCGATCTCAGCTTCCACGACGGACGCTACTACCTGTATTACTCGGTCTCCAGCTTTGGCAGCCAGCGGTCGGTCATCGGTTTGGCGGTCAACAAGACACTGGACCGGAAAAGTCGGGACTACGAGTGGATTGATCGCGGGAAGGTGATCGAATCTGCTCCTGGGAAATGTGACTTCAATGCCATTGATCCCGCGCTGTTCGTCGACCACGACGGGCGTTGGTATCTGTTCTTCGGTTCCTTTTGGTCGGGCATCAAGATTGTTCCATTGGACTCCCAGACGGGAAAACCAAGAGAAGCCGCGGAGATCCTGCCGGTCGCAGCGCGTCCGCAACATCCGACCCATGCCGTGGAAGCGTCGTACGTCATTTTCCGTGATGGTTACTATTACTTGTTCGTCTCGTGGGACCGGTGCTGCGACGGTGCCGACAGCGATTACAAAGTCATGGTGGGACGGTCACGTGGGGTCACCGGGCCGTACGTCGATGCGGATGGTCGTGCCATGTTGGAGGGCGGTGGCACACTGGTGTTGGCCGGCAATGAACGCTGGCGCGGACCAGGACACAACAGTGTTCTGACGACCGACGCAGGACAGTGGATGGTCCATCACACCTACGACATGCAGAACCTGCGGGCTCAACGAGTGCTCCAGATCCGCCCCATGTCGTGGACCCGGGACGGCTGGCCCAGCGTGGGTGAACCCATCTTCGAGCCCAAGGCGAGACCTTGAGTCACCCCAGATATCCCACGAGTGCCACCGTCGCCTGCACCTCGCAGGCGCCTTTGGGTCGCTGCAAAAGCAACCGGGTGCGTCGCAAAAGCAAGCAGCTGCTTGCTTCTCGACGCTTCCGGTGCATCCCGCTACACTGCCATGAATGTTGATCCCTTGGGCTCGCGGTGTGGGGAATATCGGCCATGGACGGTGTGTTGTGGCAAACGGAAGTACAGCCCGAACTGTTCACCGGGTTCGGACCTTCCGCGTACTTCCACGGCCAGCCGAAGCTGGACACGCTGGACGTGACAATGGAGCAGCGCGAAGTGCGGCGACGCCTTCGTGCCCTGTGCCCAGCGTCCCCAGGCGTGTACGGGATGTTGGATCGTGAAGGCCAGCTCATCTACGTCGGGATGTCGGCCAGGCTTTGTGATCGGCTGCTGACCTACTTCACCGCAGGCGATGAGGGCGCCAAGGAACAACGGATTGCCAAGCACGCTCGGCGGGTGATCTGGGAAACGGGTGCCCATGAATTCAGCGTCCAGTTGCGTGAGCTGGAATTGATTCGCCGCTGGCGGCCAAGATTCAACCGCCGCGGGCGTCTGGAAAGCGACCGCTGTGGCTACATCCGCCTCACGACGGACGAGGCGCCGCACTTTCACGCGGCACGGAATCCGCTGCGTGGTGTTCGTCGCTCGTGGGGGCCGCTCCGCACAAGTCGAAAGTTGCTGGCGGCGATCGACCGTCTGAACCACGTGTTCCAGCTTCGCGACTGCTCGCGTGACATCCCTGTGCGATATGCCGACCAGCGGACGCTGTTTGACCAGGATTGGCAGGCCGGCTGCCTGCGCGGCAGCCTGGCGTCTTGCTCAGCACCTTGCGTTGCCGGTTGCAGTCGTCCGGAGTACTACCAACAGATCGATCGCGCCACGGCTTTCCTGGATGGCGAGGATCGTCAGGTACTGGAGCAGTTGGAAGCCGCCATGCGTGAATCCAGCGAGCGTCACGAATACGAACGGGCGATCAGCCACCGGGATGCGCTACAGGAACTGACGTACCTGTTCGATCAGCTGCAGCTCTTCCGGGACGTGGCCCGCGACTTCTGGTTCGTGTATCCCGCCCGATCCGCGGGGGCCTCCAATCTGTGGAACGTGATTGCGGGTGGCGATGTGGTGGCCGTGACCACGGAACCCGGTACCACGTCCGAAGGAACGGCGATGTGCGCACTTCTGGAGAAGACCTTCATGCAGCGGGACCGGCAGGTCTCGCTGCCGTTCGAGAAATTCGACCGGGTCCGCCTCGTCGCCTCGTGGTTCCGGCAACATCCCGAAGAATTGGAGAAGGTCGTGTCGCCGGAAGACGCGATGGCATGCTGCCGGACGCGGGCCGGAGCTTGAATTGTCGCGTCGGACAGGGAAATGACCTGCATGGCCAACCTCGTCAACCTATGCCTGTATCAAGTCGGCTGGTTCGCCTGCGTGCTCGGTGCCGCGGCACAGCGGCCCTGGCTCGGAATGGGGCTGGGGCTGGTGTTGTTGTGTCTTCACCTGGCATTGGTGCGCGGAGTGCTGCGGCACCTGGCACTGATCGGTGTGGCGGGTGCGATTGGTTTGGCAGCGGACAGCCTGCAGATGTGGTGGGGCGTCTTCCATTACCCACACTGGACGGTGGTCGAATGGCTTGCGCCGCCCTGGGATGTGGTGCTGTGGCTGCAGTTCGCGACCATTCTGCCGTTCTGTCTGCGGTGGCTATCTCGACGGTACTGGCTCAGTTGGCTCGCGGGACTGGTGGGTGGACCGCTGGCGTTCTGCGCCGGAGAAAGCTTGGGGGCCATCACCATCCTGTCGCCACGCCTGCCTCACTTCGCCCTCCTGGCTGCAGTCTGGTCGCTGGCGATGCCAGCCCTCGTCGCCGTCTGCGATCGCCTGATTGTCGGGTCTGGCGTCGGTGGTCGGTACCGTTGGTTTTCGCAAACCTAGCCCCCACGCGGAACGCTGTGGCCGCGTGTCTGACGCCGATCCTGTCTCTTGTCCGAGGGCGGTCCGGACGCCGGAGAGCAATCGCGGTGGAAACGGCGGCCGTATTTGAAAGCACTTTCAAACACGTTGGCGGATGAATGTAGAAACCCTTGGCAGCGGCATGACGCACGTGGGACCCGCTTTCGGCAACTACGTCGACACGGGCTAACGCGGGCCTTGCAAATCACCGCCAATGGGGTTTAATCATCTTGCGTCAAAGCCACGCTGACCGGTTTATTCGACAACTCCCCAAGAACACGGAAGGAAACTGAATCATGGCCAAAGCTGCTGCTGCCAAGAAACCCCCGACCAAGAGCGAAATCCTGGCCAATGTCTCGGCCGCCACGAACCTGCCGAAGAAGGAGGTCGCTGCTGTCCTGGAAGCGTATACGGCGGAGGCCACCAAGAGCATGGGCAAGAAAGGGGCAGGCGTGTTCGCCGCCCTGGGGCTGGTGAAGATCGAGAAGAAGCTCATCCCAGCCAGGAAGGCGCAGAAAGGCGTTCCCAACCCCTTCAAACCGGGCGAACTGATGGACCGCCCTGCCAAGCCCGCTTGCTACAAGATCAAGGTCCGGGCCTTGAAATCGCTGAAGGACTCGCTGAAGTAATCGCCGGTCGTTCTTCCGACCGATCGCAAGACGATGCCTCCAGCCCAGCAGGGTTCGGAGGCGTTCGCGAGTGACAACCCATCCGCAGCTCGACGGCTTCGACCTTGGCGACGAACCCGGTCGGCGCTACCGCTGCCACCAATCGACGCCCGCGTCCCCGGTTCCTATACTCTTCGTGTCCATTCTTTCACCATTTTCGCGAGACCGACCATGCCGAGAAAAGCCAAAGCCGCCGAACCCGAAACCAAGCCAGTTGAAGCCACGCCCGTTGCGGCCAAGCAACCACACGGCAGCAAGACCGCAGCGATCAAACAAGCCCTGATCGCCAACCCCACGAAATCGCCGAAAGAAATTGCCGAGATGGTGACGGAGCAGGGCTTCGAGACCACGGCCAACTACGTCAGCGGCGTCAAAGCCAAGATTGGTGGGAAGAAGAGGAAGAAGAAGGCCGCTCCCGCAGCCGCCCCTGAAGCGGCTGCTGGTCCCGTCGTCCCCAAGGACGCCGTATCGATTGGCCTGCTGCAAAAAGCGAAGAAGTTGGCGGCGCAACTGGGTGGCATTAAGGAAGCCAAGGCGGCGATTGATGCGTTGGCGCAGATTCTCGACTGAGTAGAGACCGATTCCATGAAGCCCACCACGCCGAAACGGCATGGTGGGCCATCTGAATCTCGACTCACGCCGCCTCTTCCAGCCGCTCCAACATGGCAAAGGCGGCGAGGGCGTTTTCCAAGCCGCCGATCTCGTGGATGAATTGTCTCAGGTCGGCGGCCTGCTGATCGTCCACATCGCTGCCTTCTTCCAGGAGCAACTCGCGAATCTCGTCAGCAGCCAGATCCTGGATGTGAATTTCGTCGTCCATCAGTATCTCCAGATGCGAGGTGGTGGCGGTTTCGTCCTGAGAATGATCGGCCGCTGATGTTGCCGGTTCGTAGGGCATTCCGGCTCGGATGGTGGCACTGCGGGGTGCCAGCAGACAGCCTGTGCCGATCAGCGGCGAAGGTATCGTCTGAAACTGTCTTTCAGCTTCACTTCGATCCGCATCCCCGGAATATCTTGCCAAGTCCGGTCAGGGAAACTGGGACGAATCCGTGAACCGTTGCCCCCCGATTTTCGGCTGAAAAAGTCCCGTGGTGAGCCTGCCGATTTACTTCCCCATCACCGAGAACAACACCACGGAGAACGCACAATGGAACGACCGCAGGACGATTCAGTGCCGACGCTACGGGCTGACGTGGATACGCTCAAGCGAGAACTGGAGCGGATGTACCAGAACGTGAAAGCGACCTGTGGCGAGCGTCGAGAACAGGCCACAGTGACATCCGGCGTGGGCATGGTGATCAAGGGGAAGTAACGCCGGTCTTTCGCAGGGCACAAACGACACGTTGGGCAGGACGACGATCAGCAACGTGGCAATCCGATGAGCAGCGAAGCCAGCCCCAGTTTCGCACGGGTCGCGTGCCGAGTGAACTTACGTCCGTTGAGCCGTGCGGCGCGACGTGGGCACGGGGAGCGACGCTGCTGTCGCCAGACGATCGCCGCCGACGTGCCGGCCTGTGAGCCGAACTCCCGTTAGTGATCCCGGCGCTGGGTGTTGATCTTCGTTCCCGGCTCTTCGTCGTCGGGCGGGTAGGCCAAGACTTGCAGGAAGACTTCGTGCCCCTGGTACACGCCTTCGATCGCTACGTGCGGCCCGTCGCCGTTGGGATATCCCAGCGACAGCCAAGAGAAGGCATCCACCCGCTCGAAGACCGCCCGCAGTCCCTCCAGGTCCAAAGCAAACGGTGGCGTCACGAGTTCGCCATCGTCTGCACCACCGACCAGTTCGACGGGCTTCGGATACGCGACCACTTCCCAGACGCCGTCCTCTTCCTGGTAGCGTAAACCAAGCGGTCCCGGTGCGCCCTGGGTCTCCATGTTTCCTGCCACCGCCTCGGCCAAGTCATCCAGCCACGCTTCGGGATCGTCGGCTCCGTGAAAGTACTGACGGCCGATGTCACTTCGTCGCTCGAACTCCTCAGGGTCGGACAGGAACAGTGCTGCCATCTCCTGCTCGCCGAATACCGCAAGCTTGCTGGCGAACATGCGATCCCATGCCTCCAGGTATTGGAGACGCAGATCTTCGTATTCATCGGGAGCCTTGCCGGGGGGCCAGAATTCGTCTTCACCATAACCGGCTGCCAGCTGGAAGTCGATCAGCCGTATTTCGAGATGGCGCAGGCTGGTATGCGCATCCAGGCTGGTCATGGCGTCGATCTGCCAGGAGACGAGGTAGAATCCGGCCTCCGAGGGCAGGCAGCCGGAGTTCCGGATCGCTTGATAGACAGCTAACCGCTCATCTTCGGTGGCTTTCGGTCCCAGCCGCTTCCAGTCCTCGTACCATGCGGGCTGGGCGGATGAAGCGGCGACGATGCTGGCCAGTTTGGCGCCGATGGCGGCGTGGAGGAAGTCGTTTTCGGAAGCATTCATGCCATTGCCCTTGCAGCCGCCGCCAAGAAACGGCTCTACATCCGCCCAGTCCCCTGCTACCGTGACACCCGCACCAACTGCTTGCCGAGGTTGTCGCCGTGGAAGAGGCCAATGAACGCCGCAGGCGCATACTTCAGGCCGTCCACGACGGTCTCCTGGTACTTCAGCTTGCCTTCCTTGATCCACTGGGCCATCTGCCGCTGCCCCTCGTGGAACCGGCTGGCGAACTGGAACACGAGGAACCCCTCGGCTCGGGCCTGCTTGACGATCAGGTGCCAAAACAGCCGGGGACCATGCGGCGGCCGGGTGGCGTTGTACTGGTCGATCTGGCCGCAGACGACGATCCTCGCCCCGACATTGATCTTGGTGAACAC
>JAPLNJ010001137.1 GCA_026692885.1 Planctomycetota bacterium
GCGTGAGCCGTTGTCCGCTAGGCGTCGGCCCGACTGTCATTGATTCGCCGGTCCTCAGTGGTCGTCCTTCGCCAAGCTCGTCTCACTTGATGCTTCCCCGCATCCCCCCCATTTGCTAGTACGGGAAAATAGACAGCTACCACGGCCCCGCCCGCTTCCTTCAGCCCCTTGGCCGTTTTCACCGCTCGGCCTTCGTTCCACCACAGCAACGGGAAAGCGACGACGAACAAGATGATCCCCAACAGCACGCCCTTGATCGCGTTGCCCAACCGGCTGAACCAGGACTGGCTAGTGACTTCGCTGAAAGAATCGGACATGCAGGTGCTCCTTACGGCCTTCTTGGCGATGCGTTCTTAGTATCTGCCCCCGCGGAATTGTAGCAACCGGGATGTGGTGGGTGTAGTACCACACAGCAGTCTTGCTCTCCAGAGCCGGGAAATTTCGCAGCTGGTTATCGACGAGGCAGGCATGGGCGATCCTGATGCGGCGTCTCGGCGACTGGAATTGTGAAAAAATCGTAGGGTGGGCCAAGTACTCGCGGCCCACCGTCGCAAGCAAGGCCGTTTCCTTGGAATTGGTGGGCCGCGATTACTTGGCCCACCCTACCGCGAATCGTGTTCGCACTTTTTTTCACAGCCTCGGAGCGTGGGAACGAGAGAGGCAGGGAGCCTGTTCCACGACGTGCCGCGATCAGGCGGCCGTGCGTCGTTGACGGGGCCGAGCTGCGCGCGGTCGTCCCTGCGGGTTGGCCTCAGCCGACGCTTCGGCCGATGCCGAGATTTCGGCCGCATGACGGGCGCGGCGTCTCCACAGCAGGCACGCCGACGTGGTGGCTACCAGACCGATCAGCACCAGCAGGGACCCCCAGCGGGCATAAGTCATCCAGGGGACCGGCAACTTGCCGAGTTCCACGCGGACAACATGTCCGGCAGGCAGCAACTCGCCGCGCGAGCTGAAGATTTTCTCGCCAGCGGCCGATCGGCCGGACGGATCCAGATTGCAGACGATCTCGTCGGGCTGGTCATGAACAACCTGCACCCGCAGATTCTCGCACGGCAAGTCCAAGGGCCGCTCCCAGACGCGATAACTTTGCTCGTTGCGAATCGTGTACATGAACTTCAGGTCGCGCTCGCCGGGCGTCCAGGGGATGCCGGTCACCAGCTGGCCGTCGGCGATGGCGAACTGTCGGCCGTAGAATTCCTGGAAGAAGGTCGTCCGTTCGAAGTCGCGCGGGATGGACAGCCGCAGCGTCACGGCTGGGCCACCCTCTGCCGCGGGTTGTCCGACGTAGGTCCGCGACGTGGGGTTACTCACCCGGATCGCTTCCGTCACGTGCAACAGGCCCGCTGCGGGTCGGAGGATGATCTCGTGGCGTTTGATTACGAGGGGACAGGGAGAGGTGACGGAATCACGGACCTCCAACGTCACGTCGGCCGTGGGATTCGCTCCGGTCAGCAGGAGCCGTGAGCCGGGATAGTGCACGTCGTCCCGATGGGCTCCCGGCAGGTAAAGGAACTGCCGGCCCAGCGGTAGGTCGTCGAAGTGAAAGCGGCCCTGAGCGTCCGTAACGGACTGCTCGACGGGCACAAACTGGCCGTCCTTCTGGACGCGTAACATGACCTCGGTGTTCGCACAGGGCGAGTTGTTCTGTGAGGCGTTCACCACGACGCCGTGGATTTCACCCGGATTCCGCGCCGGCGACTCCGCCAGCGTCAAGTTCAACGCGAACACGAATAGGGCGACCATCTGTTCGTATCTCCTGGGTGGCGCGGACTGGGGAACCAGGCCCTTTCGCGTCAGGCTGGAAAGCCTGACCTACGGGGCGGCGGCTCCGCCGCGTTAGGCGGCTTTGGACACGCAGTGTTCCGGGGTATCCTGGGGAGCGTCCTGTAACTGGGAACGCAACGCCTGGATCGTTTGGACCAAGCTGCGTTGGCGGCGTTCGAGCCGGACGATGTACAGCACGACAGCCAGCCAGACAATGAGATAGGCGGCGGCGAAAGTTACCATGATGAATCCTTTCTATGGTCAGCGACACCATCAGGGGGCTGACGCTCGACTACTGGTTTGTCTTTGCAGTTCTCCGGTCAAACGCTCCAGATCCAACTGCCCGCGGCGGCGGACGAGCAATGTGGCAAACAACGCCGAGAAACCGATGACGCTGATCAACAGCGCGATCCGCATCGTCGGCTCCATCTGCGGCGACACCGGATGCAGTCCCCGAAACCAACGCGTGGCCATGACCACCAACGGCGTGTCCAGCGTGCCGAGGATGGCCAACACCGCGCCGATCCGGGCGCGCCGGTGCGGATCTTCCACACTGGCCCGCACGATTAGGATGCCGGAGTAGATGGCCCACAGAATGAACGAGGTGGTCAGTCGCGGATCCCATTCCCACCAGGTGCCCCAGGCTTCGTGCGCCCAGAGTGATCCGGTGATCAGCGTCAGGCCGCAGCACAGCCAGCCCAATTCGCCTGCCGCTTGCAGCCAGTGGTCCCAGGCCAGGTTCCGGCGTACGAGGTATCCCGTCCCGCTGGCGGCCATGACCAGCAGTCCCAGCAGTCCCAACCACGCCACCGACACATGGACGTACACGATCCGTTGCGCCTGGCCCATCGTCTGCTCGGTCGGCGCGAACAGGAAGATGGCCCAGATGGCCAGCGCCAGCAGTCCGGCCAGCAACATGTTCCAGGCGACCGTGCCGACAGCCAATCTGTCTGCCGTACGTTCCCCGGAACACGCGGTGCGGGTTAGATTGTTCCTAGTCTGCATATTCCTAATCCTCGATGGCATACTCGAACAAGACGGTACCCGCCGTAAGGAACACAATCGCGAACGCACCCAGCAACTGGACCCACCGCCACCACTGGTCTCCGATCTGTTCCTCGGCCAACAGACGCGTGCATTCCGCGGCTGCCAACACGACGGGGATCATCATGGGCAAGGCCAAGATGGACAGCAGGGTGCCACTGCGGCCGAGGCCGGACGCCAGAGCGCTCAGCAGCGTCCCGACTGCCGCGATGCCCAGATTGCCCAAGCCGGCCAGCAACAGCAGTTCTGCCGGGTGGGCCAGCAGCGGTAGGTTAGCCAGCAGGAAGAAGAGTGGGATCAGGATTGCCTGCAGGACCGCCAAGGCCACGGCATTGGCGGCCAGTTTGGCCAGGTAGATGGTGGTCGGTGCCAACGGATACAGCCGCAGCCCTTCCCAGCAGCCGTCCTCGCGCTCCCCGGCGAAGGAGCGATCCAGGGCGGTCAGGCCCGCGAAGAAGATGGCCAACCAAAGCAGGCCCCCCACCATCCGCTGCTTTTGTTCCGGCAGCAGGTCCATTTCCAGACTGAAGACCACGCCGACAATCACGCCCAACAACAGCATCGCCGGCCAGACGCGGCGCGCCCGGAACTCGGTAATCAGGTCCTTATGGAAGATCCACCACAGGTTTGCGAACACGTGATCCCTCATCAATGTTTGCTGCTAGGCCGCCCGGGCCCAACCATCGGCCGTAACCAGCGCGCCTCCGAATTCCCGTTCCACCAACCTGCCCGAACGCAGTTCGAGCGTCTGGTCTGCCAACCGCTGAGTCTGTCCGTCGTCGTGGCTCGCGAAACAGATCGTTCGGCCCGCCGCACGCAAGTCCAGCAGCAACTCCATCAGCCACTGAGTGCCCTGCCTGTCCAGACCGGAAAACGGCTCGTCGAGCAGCAAGATCGGCGGGTTGTGGATCAGGACGCGGGCCAGCGACACCCGCTGCCGCATGCCTTTCGAAACTTCTCCCGGCAAGTCAGCGGCCGATTTCGACAGGCCGACCCGGTCCAGCCACTGGTCCGCCTGTCGTCCTGGTTCGGCCACACTGCACATCCGGGCGGCGAAGACCAAGTTCTCCCGTAACGTCAACTGTGGATACAGGCGGTGTTCGTGGGCTACCATGCCGATCAGTCGGCGCTGGGCAGGGTCCGCCGTCGCGCGCTGCCCGAACCAGTACACCTCGCCCGCGGTCGGCCGGACCACCGACGCTAGACAACGCAACAGTGTGGTCTTGCCCGCACCGTTGGCCCCGGTCAGTCCGAGAGTCTGCCCAGCTGCAACGTCCAGATCGACCTGCCGCAGCACGCTGCGGTTCGCGAACTCCTTGGACAACCCGCGGACTTGGATGGCAATCTCGGTGCCGGTCATGAAATGCTCACCAAATGCTGGCGACGTGGGACACGGATGACAAGGGAGACGCAGGTGTTTCGGGGGCGGGTGTTCCAAGTGGTCACCACGCTCCGAGGCTGTGAAAAAATGGGCGAACACGATTCACCGTAGGGTGGGCCAAGTACTCGCGGCCCACCAATTCCAAGGAAACGGCCTTGCTTGCGGCGGTGGGCCGCGAGTACTTGGCCCACCCTACGATTTCTTTTCACAGCCTCTCCACCGTGATGACCTGTCGTCACGGCGGAGCGTGACGACTACGATACTCGCGACACTTATTGATGCGCCGCTCCTAAGCTGCCGCTGCAGGGCGCGCTGGCGTAGTTTTTTGCTCCTGGTCCTCGGGAAACGAAACGACCGACAGGCGGGCGGATCGCCGTCGGGTGGGCCACAAACGAATCACGGCGCCCAGGCCCATGATGCTGCCGCCCAACCACATAAATCGCATCAACGGATTTGCCACAAAAGTCGCGCGGACTTTGCCGGGACCTTCGCCGGCGTGCAAGATCGCGTAGAAGTCGCCGTCCCACGTGGAGTGGATCGCCACGACACTGGCCCATTGCCGTTGGACCCGGTAGTAGTGTTGGGCAGGCCGCACGGTCCCTTCCACCTGTCCCCCTCGCGAAAGCTCCAGTTCGGCTTCCGCCACGAGTTTGTCCGGGAGTTCGTGTTGGTTGATCCGCGCCAACCGCACGTCGCGGCCGGCCCACTGGATCGTCTCGCCCGCCTGCAGTACGAACTCTTCCTGGTGCGTCCCTACCGAGGAACCTGTCACGCCCAAGGCCAGGCACACCAAGCCCAGGTGGATCAGAAAGCCGGCATACTGCCGCCGCAACTCGCGCAGGGTGCGGAAGACGCCCCACCACGGCTGGTGCGGCTCACGTCGGCGGGCATCCAGCAGCACGGCCCCGAACAGCGCCACGACCGACAATCCCGCCAGACCGGCTACGCTCAACTCGATCCACTGACGGCAGCCCAGCAGCCAGACCGTCGCGGCAGCCAGTCCGCCGGCGATGGCCGCAGCGAGCAACCAGCGGGTCTGGGCCGGCGTAGGACCTGCGCCCCAGGACAACAGCGGCGCCATCCCGGTGGTCGTCAGCAGCAGCAGGCCGGTTGGAATCAAGACGTTGTTGTAGAAGGGAGGCCCCACCATGACCATTTGGCCCGTGATCAGATTCGACAACGCCGTGCTCACGGTGCCGGCCACGACCACGCCCGTCAGCAGCAGCAGGGCGACGGACGCGATCGCCACAAACGCCTCGCGGCTGAATACGCTACGGATGGGCTTCTCCGGCGCCAAACGCTGCCGGCGCAGGACTAGCAACACGCCGCCTCCGGCGACCAGCACGATCATCAAGGCGAGGAAGAGCCAGCCGATCGGCGACTTGCTGAACGCGTGCAGACTGCTGAAAATACCGCTGCGAGTCAGGAAGGTGGCGAAGTTGCACAGGCCAAAGGTGGCGATGGCCAAGGCCAGAGCCGTTTTCTTCAGTGCGCCGTGGTACTGCCACGCCATCAGCGTGTGCACCAGCGCCGTCCCGGTCAGCCAAGGTATCAACGAGCCATTCTCGACCGGATCCCAGCCCCAATACCCGCCCCAGCCCAGCGACTCATACGCCCATTCCGCGCCCCACAGAATACCGCCACCCAAGACGGCCCAAGCCGCCACGGCCCAGGGCCGCGCTTGCCGAACCCAATCGGTATCCAGTCGTCCACTGACCAACGCCACGGCCGCCAGGGCGAACGGCACGCCCCACAGCGCGTAGCCGAGGAAGACAATCGGCGGATGGATCAGCATGGCCGGATGCTGCAGCGACGGACTCAGCCCGGCACCGTCTCGCTGCTGGGCCAGACTGGCCTCCATCGGGTCTGCGGCGAACACCATGATGGCCAGCAGGAAGCACACGCAGGCCATCAGCACGCCGAAGGCGGGCTCGCGCAGGGGACTCACCTGCCGACGTGGCCACAAGCCATACGCCAACGCCAGCGCGCCGGACATCCAGGCCCACACCAACAGCGAACCGGCCTGGCCGACCCACAACGCCGAGACGGAGTAGTACCAAGGCAACGTCGTGCTGGTGTACTCCGCGACGTAGGCGAAGCTGAAGTCTCTCTGGAGCAAAGCCCAGACCAGCACGGCCGCCAACGCGGTTAGTGCCAGTTGCGTGGCGACCGCCGCCAGAATCCCGGCAGCACGCAGCACACGTTGCTCGCGCCGCGCACCCGCCGCGCAAGCGAAGGCCGCGAAGCCGGAACCGACAAACGCACTGAGCAGGCAGAGCTCGCCGAGGATTCTCATAGGCCCCTCTGTGACTCCGTAGTACGCTGCGACGTCGCGGACACAGGAACCCCGCGCGGCACGGGCGAGATGCTGGCCGGTGTCGGGGACTTGTCGCGTGCATCGTACTTGCTCGCGCACTTGGTCAGGATCTTATCGCCGCGCAACACGCCGTCCTGCTCCAAGCGTCCTTCCACGACGACGTCCATGGCTTCAGCCAGATTATCGGGCAGCGTCCCGGCGCAGATGGCGTTCAACTGGCTGTTTGTCCCGGCCAGGGTGAATTGGGCCTGCCTGCGATTCGTCGCGACCTGCAGCGTCTGGGGCGCCACCTTGCCGCTGACCCGCATCCGCTGGCCGACCAACTTGGCGCCACCCGCCACGCATTCATCGGTGGTCAGGTAGTATTTCCAACTGCTAGACGCTCCGACGTAGGCCATGTATGCGGTCACACTTGCGATGACCAGGCCCGCCACGAGTAGTTTTTTTCCAGGAGTCATGGAACTTGGCTTCACCTCCCAAGACAGTTGCGATGGGAAAATTCGGTGCCTTGACCATCCGCTCCTACCACCCACGAATGAGGATGGCAAATACGTGGATCGTCGCTTAACCCGGAGTCGGGTATCCGCTTACAGGTGGCGGTATAACGGAATCTGTTCTGACGAGACCGCCCGGTCCGCAGCGACGGGGGTGGGGACAGTACCAGAATGTCCGCCACCTGTCAAAGCGAATCGCTACGGTGGATCTTCTGCGGCTGCAGGAAGGGCTTGCTAGCACCAAACGGGTGTGGGAGCGAAATGCGTTAACTCTGACGGCCTTGATCATAACGTTGTGAAATACTAGCAGTGTCATGATCGTCCCCGATAAGCTCCCGACGTAAGTCGATGGAAGTGCTCCCGCCCTGTGCCTAACCCGGAGCCCCATCTCCGACCGGCCCGACTCGCTGGCGGCCCGCCGCCGGAGGCGGCGGGCAGCCAGCGAGTCGGGGGAACTCGGTGAG
>JAPLNJ010001138.1 GCA_026692885.1 Planctomycetota bacterium
AATCTGCGGCTGGACTTCCAGAACTCGCTGGCCCACCTGGGTAACTCCTTGAGCCGGGGGCTGGGCGGGGCGAGCGTGGACCCGGGCGACGAGCTGACACTGTACGATTACATCGACATCACCGGTGGCGACCCGGACTACACGTCGCCCAGCGGGGACATCCTGGAAGGGCCGGGCGGCGGGCCGCAAGCGGACGGCGAGAAGATCTCCAAGAATCATTCCTTGACGGTCTATGTGACGGCCACGGACGACGTGGCGGTCGGCGCGGTGCTAGCGATGTTCGACGCGGACGGCGACGGCACCGTGGAAGCCTACGAAACCGCGCTGGCCGACTTCAATCCCGAAAGCGGCCTGTACGAGGCGACGGTCGAGAACATCTCCGGGCCGGTTGGCACGCGAACGCTCCAGGCCGTGGTCTTCGACGCTTCCGGCAACTATGCCACCGACAGCGTTACGATCGAGGTCACGCACGACTACGCTTTCCTGGCGGACTTGTTCGAGCAGATCGGCCAGGCCCTGCAGGCAGGCGTGCCGGAGATCCCTGCGACTGTGTCCGTCCCGTTCCTGCAGAACGGCTTGTCCGACGTGATTGACTTCACGGGTACGTTTGCCACGCTTGCCGACAAGTTGTACGGCGATGTGTTGGTGACCGGCCAAGCGGTGACCTCCCCAGTGCTGGCCGCCGATCAGACGCTGCTGATCACGATCGACGGTGCTGCGCCGCTGGTGGTGACCATCGATGCAGCGCGGACCGCGGGGAATGCGACGATCGCCGCGCTGGTCGCGGATATCAACGACGTGTTGACCGAGCAGGGACTGGACACGGAACTCCAGGCCGGCTCGACGACCGACGGCAGCGGCACGCATCTGACGCTGGAGGCCAGCTCGGACTCCGCACGCTCGATGACGGTCACCACGCTGCAATTGCGGGCCGATGTCGCGGTCCCCGCGCCGTATGGGCAACTGGCCGGCGACGCGAGCCTTCAACTGACGGTGACCCGCGCGGACGATGGCCAAGCGCTGACCTCGGAAACTCGGAACTACACGCTACTGGTCGCCGCAGTGCCCGATCCGGCCGACGCCGAACTGCCGTACACGCAGGACAACGCCCTGCCGTCCGATCTGGTCGACGATCTGAACGCCGCACTAGCCCGGGCCGGCGTGGACGGCGTCTACGCCCGGCTGGACGGCGGCGGCCGGATCGTGTTCTCGGCCATCGACGTAAACATCGAACAACTGACGATCACCGATGTCATCGCCGGCAGCCGGGCGGCGATCGGCTTCACGGCCACCAGCAGCGCCACGGCGACCGTCACGCCGCTGGGATTCCTGCACGGACAGGCCATCGCCGAACTCCGCTACAGCACGCTGGACGATTTCGGCATTGTGTTGCAGGACGTGCTGAGCAATTACACCGACAGCCCGCTGCCGGGCGGCTTCGCGGTGAACGTGACGTACGATGCGCCCAGCGACACGCTGCACTTCAACTTCGCCTTGAACAAGACTTACCAGAAGACCGTCGAGTTAAACCTGCTGGACTCCGGCATCGATCTGGGCGTCTTCGGGTCGCTGGACCTGGCGGCCATCGGCGATGCGACGTTCGCGGTAACGGCCGGGCTGAACTTCGGGCTGGGCATCTACCTGGGCGAACTGGGCGCCGGCTTCACGATCACCGGCAGCACGCTGCTGTCGCAACTGAACGGTGGGGCGGGTGTCGACGTGGCGGTCGGCATGACGGCGGACAACGCAGCGCCGAGCAACGGTCAATTGGGCAGCAATGTGACCTTCACGCTGAACGTCCAACGGGAGGACAGCAGCGACGATTCCAGTCACACGTTCACGCTGTATCAAGCCCCCAGCGCCGGCGACCCCAGCCGCCCGGCCAGCAACGACAACTCCGATGTGGCCTCGTTGGTCAGCGATCTCAACACGCTGTTGACCCAAGCCGGCTTGAGCGACACGCTGGAGGCCGCCACTTACACGTTCCAGGATGCGGGCGGCGCCGTGACGGAACAGCGCGTAATGCTGCGCGCCATCCAGACCGCTGCGTCGGGCCTGTCACCGATCCGAGCTCTGAGGATCAGCGGCGCCGAAGCCCTGGGCTTCGGCACGAATCAGGACGGCAACTTCACCGATCTGACGATCCAGGTCGTGGGCAACGCGTCCAACACGTACCAGATCGACCTGGACGGCGCCCAGAACGTCCAGGATGTGATCGACACCATCCAGAGCCAGACGGGCAGCGCCGTGACGGCCGCGATCGACGGAGACCACACGGGCCTGCAACTGTCCGCCGACGGCCTGATTACGGTCGAGGCGGGATTCGCAGTCACCCTGTTCACCGACAACGGCAACGCGGCCGACGACGAAGGCCGGACTTCGCTAGCTGGCGCCGGACTGGGGCTGTTGGCACACCAGGTGTACGGCACGGTCCAGGGCGCCGCGTTGCACGGCGCTTCGCTGACCGATCGCGTGTTCATCGACGAGAATCCGTCGGGGCCTGCTAACTTCACCTTCTCGGCCAGTGTGACGGCCGGCCTGGATGCCAGCGCGGCCCTGGGCTGCCTGGGCTTGAGCCTGGCGACCACCACGCCCCTGTCGTTTGTCGTTACCGCGCAGGCCCATCTGGCCGATCCCAACCACAACGATAGCCGCATCTACCTGAGCGAGATCGTCGCTGACCCCTCGGCGGTCGTCGACATGAGCGGTGCCACGCTGGGCGCCTCGGCCACCGGTACGATCGTGCTCACGGCCGGGTCGACGGAGCTCGATCCACCGGTCGGCGACCCCGACGTGCTGGAGCAGGCTTCCGGGCAGACCGATCCGCTGCTCACGCTCGCGGTGTCCGGGAACACGGCGACTGGCTTCAGTTTCACGGCGGATACGAATTTCCAGGACATCGTCTCGCAGTTCAAGAATGTCTGCCTGACGGACATTTTGAGCCTGCTGAGCAACGTGGCCGACGAGTTGAAAGGCTCGAACGTGCCGATTCTGAACGTCGAGATTCCGCTGGTGAACAAGTCGTTGGGCGAACTGATCAACTTCGGCGACGGTCTGGTCGATGCCGCCTCGCGGTTCTTGGCCACGGTCGACGTCACCCAGGTGGAGCAGACGCTCCAGCAGTTGGACACGGCGATCTCGAACCTGTCCCTGCCGGTGGAGGATCGTGACCGCCTGTTCCGGATCGGCGACCTGCTGCGCGGGTTGACCAGCACGCCCGAACAGGCGCCGGGCGAGACGGCGGTGACGTTCCAGAGTCGTCTGGACGATTTCCAGGAACGGCTGCCCAGCAAGTTGCTCAGCGGTTTGATCCAATTAGGCAAGATTATCAACGCCGACGTGCCCAACGGGACTGGCGGCAAGAGTAGCCTGGAGACGGCCTTTGCCGCGTTGGCGGATCTACTGCCGTCTTGGAACACGCTGGCTAATCGCCTGGAGACGGTGATCGAAGACGCCTTGGTAAATCTGGGCTTCGATGTCGGCGACATCAACGTGCACTTGGGCTTTGTCGACTACGACGGCAATCCGGCCACCAAGGACCAAGCTCTGGTCGTGGGCCTGACGATCACGCACACGGTCAACGACACCTTCGCACCCCAGCTGCCGGTGACCAGCGAGTTCGGGCCGATCTCGTTCGAGATCGATCCGTCGCTAGCCGTGGTGGCAGGCGGGACGTTGGCCCTGGGATTCGGCATCAAACTCGATTCGTCAGCGACACCGTTCGTGATCGTGAACCCGCCCACCAATCCGGACTTGGTGAAGACCTCGCTGAATCTGAACGCCGGCTTCGACGGCCAGGTCAGCGGCAATATCTCGCTGGGCAGCCTGGACCTGGTCGAAGCCAGTGCTTCGCTGATCCTGGCCAATGCGGTGCACGAGACGAAGACCGTCAGCGGCGGCAGCGTGACCCTGGCCGGCGCGCCGCTGAACAGCGACGAGCGATTCGTCGTGGTGACCACCGGCGGATCTCTGGTGCCCACCGAAGACTTCACCATCAGTGGCATTACCCTGACGTTTACTTCTCTGCCCAATGGCACGGTGGTCTCTGTCGAGTACCAGACCGCGGTCACGCCCGGCGCCGATCCGGACCCGCTGGGCGATGCGGCAGATCGGGCTCAGTTGGACGTCAATTTTGTCCCGTCCAGTCCGATCGTGGGGAACGCCATCGGCGCCGTGCCCTTTGGTTCCTGGTTCTCGAACACCAACGTGACCGCCACGGGCATGGTCACCGGGGCGGTGGACGTGTCCTTCCTGGGCAACACCGTGGAAAAGGGCGTGACGTTGGCGGTGAGACTGAATAACCTGGCGGACCCGCGGTTGGAAGTGGATGCCGAGGCGTTGGGCGGGTTGTTCACAAACCTGGACTTCGATCTGAACACGATCATTTACGGCATCGAGCGGGTCTTGGAACTGCTGAAGGATGGCTTGACCAGCCAAGTCGTGACGCAGATCCCGGTGATCGGCGACGGTTTCAATACGGCAGGCACATTCATCGGCAAAATGGAAGGCTTCGTCGAGGACTTCCGCGTCGCGCTGGCCTCGTACGGCGGTGACACGTCGACGGTCCAGGGGTTGGTGCAATCATTCATCTTCAGCAAGCTGGGACCCGCCGGTGTAAATATCCTGGGCGATCTGAACGCACCGGCCGGGATCGACCTGGGCGATGTCCAGGTGGAGCTGGACACCGAGCACTTCCAGATCTTCTTCCGGTTGGCCGGGCACGACGAAGTGGCGCTGGACTTTGACATCGGCCTGCACGGTCTGCCGATCACGGCCGACGGGCAAGGCGGCCTGGAGTTCGGCTGGGATTATCAGGTCGACTTCGGCATCGGGGTCGATCGCGAGCAGGGCGTGTATCTGGTGGCCGATGCGGTGAATCCGGAGCTGACCTTCACGATCGATGCCGGGCTGGCCGTCGAGAGTTCCGGCGGCCAGTACGTGCCCACGTCCTTGACCATCGATCTGTTCGGCCTGCAGCTGTCGGCGACCGACAATGTGAACCAATCGACGGGCGTTCCCGGCACGCACGTGGGCGGCACGGTGGAATTGGACCTGATTCCGGTCAGCGGGAACCGGCTGCCGCTAGGCGATCTGGCCTCCGCCAGTTTCGTCGACCTGTTCAGCGTGGACCTGGCGGCCACCGCCCAGGTCGATCTGATCCTGGAAGCGGGACTCGGTTCCAACCTGCCCAGCCTGCAGACCGAGTTGGTGCTCGGCTGCTCAGCCGGAGCGTCGTTGGTGGGCGGCGCATTGGACGTCAGCGCCAGCTGCAGCAGCATCCAGCTGAAGAACACGGGCATCAATCTGGGTGATTTCTTGAGCAAGCACGTCGGCTCGCTGATCAATCGCCTGAAGGAGTACCTGGAGCCGATCGAGCCGGTGATCCAGCTGCTGAAGGCCGAGGTGCCGGGTCTCTCGCAATTATCGCAAGCGGCTGGCAACGGGCCGCTGACGATGCTGGACCTGGCGCTGATGGACGAGCCGGATATTGCCAAGATCGCCCGCAAGTTTGTGGATGCCCTGGACACGATCCTGCAGATCTCGCACAGCCTGGAGACAATGGACAACGACGCCTCGATCACCAGCAGCGGCGGGCAGACGCACGATGCGGACGGCGTGGTGGGGACCCTCAAGTCGCTGCTGCAGAAGATCGAGGAGCTGGGCATCAACCTGCACTTCCTGGAGATCGGCAACATCGTCCGCATGCTGCTCGGCCAGCCGTTTGATGTGATCAGTTACAAGTTACCGCGATTCGAGCTGCCGTTTAGCTTCGCGCAGAAGTTCCCGGTTTGGACTCCGCCACCGATCAGCGTCGAAGTCGGCCTGAACGCCCAGGTATTCGCGGACCTGTCGGTGGGCTACGACAGCCACGGCCTGGACACGGGCAACTTCTTCGATGGGTTCTATTTCGGCGACCGCGCGAACGTCTTCACCGGCGCTGACATCGACGAATTCGGCGTGGGCGTGGGCGTCAGCCTGGCGGCACTCTTGGATCTGGTGGTGGCGTCGGCCGGCGTCAAGGGCGAGATCCGAGCGGATATTTTCGCGAATTGGCGAGATCAGGACAACGACGGCAAAATGCACCTGGATGAATTGGTGCAGATCGTCGAGACCGACGGCATCGGCTGCGTGTTCGACCTGCGCGGCGAACTGCGAGCATTGGTCAGCATTGTCTGGAGCGTGTTCGGCGCCGACGGCAGCTACACGTTCATCGACGCGCTGTTGTTCTCGTTCCACAACACCTGCCCGACGTTCCAACTGGGGCACGTGGCCGGCGCGGGCGAGGCCCTGCCGGACGGTTCGACCACGGCCGACGGAACGCTGGTGCTGCACGCGGGTGCCTTCGCTGGCAAACGCGGTCCCGGCAGTTCCAGCGACGTGGCCGAGGCATTCACGGTGACCCAGGTCGCGCCCGGCGTGTACGACGTGGAAGGCTTGGCGTTGAAGAGCCGCTACGCCGGGGTGTCGAGCATCTTCTTTGACGGCGGCGCCGGCGACGACGCGCTGTACCTGACCAACGTCTCGGTGCCGGTCACAGCCTACGGCGGCGACGGCAAAGACACGCTGCAGGGCGGTTCGGTGGGCGATCATCTGGACGGCGGCGCGGGGAATGACGAGCTCTACGGCTACGCAGGCGCCGACACGATGGACGGCGGAGGCGGCAACGACACGATCGACGGGGCTGCGGGCAACGACACGATCAGCGGTGGCGCGGGCGACGACACCATCGACGGCGGTGCGGACAACGACACGATCGACGGTGGTTCGGGTAACGATGTGATCCACGGCCGCGCCGGCACGGACACGATCGGCGGTGGCTCCGGCAACGACAAGATCTTCGGCGGCGCGGACAACGACACGTTGGACGGCGGCCCGGGCGCCGATCTCATCCTGGGCGAGGCGGGCGTCGACACGATCCACGGCGGCTCGGGCGGCGACCTGATCAGCGGCGGTTCAGCGGGCGATTTCCTGTACGGCGATAGCGGCAACGACTTGATCGTGGGCGGACGGCTCGACGCCAATGCGGATCTGGTCACGCTGATCTCGACGGCGCTGGGCATCAACGTGAACACGTTGGACAAGGATGTGGACTCGGCCCCGGACCAGGCCGACGAATTGTGGGGCGGCTTGGACAACGATCTGCTGATCGGCGATGAAGGTGCCGACAAACTGTACGGCGGCTGGGGTAACGATGTGATCCTGGCGCATTTGCTGCTGGATCGCTCGACCACCTACACGGAATATATCGAAGGCGGGCCGGATAACGACTTCGTCTGCGGCGGCAGCGGTAAAGATGAGATCTACGGTGGCACGCACTCGGCCGCCGCGCTGGCCAGCGTGCTGGGCGAGTCGGGTGGGGCGACCTTCGGCGGCGCGCAGGTGACGTCTTGCGATGCCCTGCCCACCATCGAGTTGGCCGCGGCCGGCGATGTCAGCGGCCAGGTATTCCTGGATGCGGACGCCGACGGGACGCTGGACAGCAGCGAAAACGGACTGTCCGGCTGGACCGTCAACCTGTTCGACTCAAGCGGGGACCTGGTGGACAGCCGGCTCACGGCCAGCGATGGCACCTACGCTTTCAGCGGCGTCGATTACGGCAACTACTCGGTCGCCGAGGTACTGGCCCCCGGCTACGTCCAGTCGTCCGGCCGGCGGGACGCTGATCGACCTGGACTTCGGCAACTACTTCCGGGGCGCGACGATCCAGGGTGTGAAGTTCCACGACTTGAACGGGAACGGCCAGCAGGATCCAGGCGAGTTCGGCTTGAATGGTTGGCAGATTCAGTTGCTGGACGAGAACGGCGAACTGGTGGCCAGCACCATGACGGCCGATTACGACTTGAACCACAACGGTTCCATCGACCTGGCCACCGAACATGGACTGTACTTCTTCAACGAGGTCGTGCCGAGCAACTACTGGGTGACCGAAGTGCCGCGCAGTGGTTGGAGCCAGAGCGCTCCGGCCCTGAGCGCCGCGGAGACCTTCACGTTCATCACCGACGACGGCTTCTCGCAGACCCGTTCGGATGCCCGGGTGTCGGGGCTGACGGGCACGATCACCGATGTGAACGTGACGCTGGACATCACGCACGACACGCTGGAGCAGTTGCAACTGTTCTTGCTCAGCCCCTCCGGCACGCGCATCGACCTGGCCGACGGCGTGGGCGGCGATGGTGCGAACTTCACGAACACCACCTTCGACGACGGCGGCGTCTGGCGGATCGATGGCTTGGTCTCCGCGCCGTACAGCGGTGCGTTCGGGCCGCAAGGTGCGTTGTCCGATTTGAACGGCGAGGATCCCAATGGGGTCTGGACACTGGTCGTACGGGACAAGAAAGAGGGCGTCGTAGGTCGGCTGAACAACTGGTCGGTGACGATCTCCACCAGCGGCGGCGGCAATGCCGTGTTCCAGGGCGGCAGTCCGAGCCTGTTCGAACCGGACCGCCTGACCGTCTACGAACTGAGCGTGGCCACCGGCGACGTCGCCACACGCAACTTCGGCAACTTCCAGGCCGCCAGCGTGCGTGGCGTCAAGTTCGAGGACCTGGATGGCGACGGCAAACACAAGCCGAGCGAACCCGGCCTGCCGGATGTCACGATCTACGCCGACCTGAACAACAACGGCCAACTGGATCGGCTCGAACCCAGTGTCGTGACCGAGCGCGACGATCCGAGTACCCTGCTGGTGAACGAGGCCGGCCGCTATGTGCTCGCGCCGCTGCCGCCGGGCAGCTACGTGATTCGCGAAGTCGTGCCGCCGCGGGCTGTGCAGACATTCCCGTTCACGCCGCCCGGATCCGTGCTGCCGGCGGGCTACACCGTGCAGGTCAGCTCCGGCGCTACGATCTCCGGACTGGATTTCGGCAACGAGCCACGCGGCGAAATACATGGCACCAAATGGCTGGACGGCAACGGCAACGGCGTCCGAGACGCGGGGGAACCCGGCCTGGCCAACGTCACGGTGTATGTGGACGTGAACAACAACGGCCAGCGGGATGCGAACGAACCTTTCGCGATCACGATGTCCGACGACCCGGACACCAAGAACGTCGATGAGACCGGCCAATATGGGTTGCTCAATTTGCCGGTCGGCACGCATGTGGTGCGCGAGGTCGTGCCCGCCGGTTACGTGCAGACTGCGGCGGGCGGTGCGTTGGTCTCAGGAAACACGCTTTTCCAGGACTACCACGTGGTTCAGGTCGGGCGGTATGAGGTGGTCCAGGGGATCGATTTCGGCAACCAGCGGCGCGGCGGCGAAGTCCACGGCGAGAAGTACGAGGACCGCAACGGCAACCAGCGCCGTGATCCGGACGAGCCGGGACTGGCCGGCGTGACCGTCTACGCAGACTTGAACAACAACGGCCTCCTGGACGATCACGAGCCGACGACGGTCACGATGTCCGACGATCCTAGCACGCGGCAGGTGGACGAGACGGGCCAGTATTCGCTACTGGGCTTGGATGCCGGCACGTACGTCATTCGCGAACTCGTGCCGTCGGGTTACGACCAGACGGCGGGCGGCAGCCAAGCGGTCTATGCGAACGCTTTCAATCAGCCCGCCGGCCCGAACAATCCCGTTGGCAACGAGTGGTCCACCGACCGCGTCACGACGTCGCCGAACGGCACACAGCAGTTCCTGGGGCTGTTCGACAACGAGACCGTGACGCTCACGTTGCCTAACCTGCCGGCCCACGACGAGCTGCTGGTGTCCTTCGATCTGATCATCGCCGGCTCGTGGAACGGCGACAATCCCCAGCAGGGGCCGGATCGCTGGCAGCTGGCCGTACGCGGTGGCCAAACGCTGCTGGACACGACGTTCAGCAACACCGGTAACTCGTTTCCGACTTGGCAGAATCCGGTCCGGGAAGTCGACGTCGACGGCAACGGCGTGGTGATCCCGCTGGACGTGTTGCTGGTGATCAACGAGGTGAACCTCCACAACGCACGCAAGCTGCCCGTACCACCGCTGCAGATGGGCTCCCAGGCCACGTTCTACGACGTGTCGGGCGAGGGCGATCTGACACCGCTGGATGTGTTGATCATCGTCGACTGGTTGAACAATCCCAGCCACCAGGACCCCGCCAGCGAGCGTCTGCCGTGGGGAGCCGGTCTGGGCGAGTTCTTCCCGCAGGCCTTCCCCGCTGCGTACGGGGCCGGACAACATGTGCCCCGTACCGGAGCGGCCGCCACGGACACGTTGGGTTACGATGCGTTCAGTCTGCCGACAACGGACGCCCGCTACCGCGGTCAGGACACGGTGTACCACCTCACCTACACGCTGCCGCACGGCGACAATTCCCTGGTGCTCGACTTCCGGGCCCTGGGACTGACCAATCGCGGTCTCGATTTCGAGAAATGGGGGCTGGACAACGTGGTGGTGGCAATTCCGAGTTCCGGGTACGCGGTGCAACTGAAGGCGGGCCAGATTGTTCGTGGCATCGATTTCGGTAACCAGCCGACCAAGCTGCGCGAAGCTGATCGCTTGGTCCTCGGCCAACTCGCCGGTCCCCTGGGGGAAGCCGAGCCGCCACCTGAGTCGCAAATCGTTGGCGCTGTGTGGACGGATCTGGACGGCAACGGCAAGCGAGAGGCGTTGGAGGCTGGACTGGCGGATGTGACCGTGTACGCGGATCTGAACCAGAATGGGAAGCTCGATACGGACGAGCCGAGGGCCGTAACGCAAGCGGGCAGCGCGATGGCTCCGGCGGGTGCCTATCGTCTGACCGGGTTCTTCGCAAGCACGGTCATCGTCCGCGAACTCGTGCCGGACGGCTACGTGCAGACCTTCCCCTTCGGCCCCGGCGGCTTCCACTCGGTAACGCTGCAGCCGGGCCAGACCGTCTCGCAGATCGACTTCGGCGACCAGCCGGCAGGTCAGCAGCAGGATCGCAACGAGATCCGCGGCCTGAAGTGGCACGATCTGAACGGCGACGGCCAACGCCAAATCGACGAACCCGGCCTGGCCGGCGTCACCATCTACGCCGACCTCAACCAGAATGCGACGCTCGATGCGAAGGAGCCGAGCACCGTGACGCAGGTGGGTGACGCGGCGACTCCAGTCGGCTCCTATCGCCTGACAGGGTTGCCCGTCGGCACGATCATCGTCCGCGAGAT
>JAPLNJ010001139.1 GCA_026692885.1 Planctomycetota bacterium
CGCCTGCCGACGTAGTGTACGAAACCCAATTCCACCGGGGCAAACCCGAATGGGGACCCGACATGCCAAGCTGGAACAAAAGCCGGACCAGATCTCACCATTGCAAGGACTCTCTGGGATACAATTTTGCGCGGCCCACCCCCGGCCCCACTCCCCGGAGTACCGGGGCGAGGGGGGAGCTACACCGGCATTACAACTTCGCCTTCGGATTCGACAGCCGCAGGCCGTCCATGTCGTGGAAGGTGCCGTACTCGGTGACCAACGCGCCTTCCGGACCGGCGACCATGAAGTGCCATGCCTCCAGCCGGTTGAGGTCACCCAGTTCGTCGACGTGCAGCGGTTGGCAATGCTTCGACTTGATCAGGTTCCGTTGACTTTCCGGCACCTTGCTCAGCAAGTCCGGCGTCGGATCGCCTTCGCCGAACGTGTAGATCATGCCGCGGCGAGGCTGCCACGATTCCATTTTCGGCGCGCCCTTGTCGGTCTTCAGATGGCAGTGCTCCGGAATCATCTGCCCCGGCAACAGGTAGATCTCGTGACCGAAGTAGTTGTAGTCTTGCCGATTGAGCCAGAAGATGCCAGCCATGCCGACGTGTGCGAAATCGCCCAGGTTAAAATCGAGGATCCACATTCCATCCTTCTCCTTCTTTAGCTTATCGGAGATCGGGTAGTGGAACCGCGTGAACATGTCGAAGTAGGCTTCCCGGGCCTTGTCGACGAGAAACTTGCCGTCGGCATCATAGAATTCGGCGCTGGTGTAGGTCTTGACCTGCGCCGTGTCCGCGGCCGGGGCTTCATGGCTTTGCGAACCCAGGGGGCGCCCAAACAGACGCCTCCGCAAGCTCCGCGTGTCTACGGCGGCGACTTCACGGCTCAGCGAACCGGCCAGGACCGCGCCGGCGGCGGCGGCCGTGCCGACGAGCAGCGAACGTCGATTCAATTCAGAGCGGGGTTGCGTCATCGATCGAACTCCTTGGAAAAAGGTGGTAAAGCGTTTCGTGCCGTTCACAATCACAACATCCCATCCTCGGCCACAGCCGTACCGGCCGTGCAAGGCTCCCATTTTGTCACGCCCGGGCTGCGGGGTCTAGGACCCACGGCCATTTCGTTCCACGGCGACGCCGGAGTCCTCTGCCTTTGAGGACGAGCTTGAACGCCGTGTGCAGTCCTACGAAGACGGCCGGACTGAGGCTTCGGACTGGGACGACGCGGCAGGGCGCCTGCGACAAACCTTGGATGCGCGGGGCGACGCATGACCTTGCGTCTCCCCACACAAGCCGCAGCCCGGCCTACTGGCGAGGCAGGTGACGAGTCGCATCGTTTTTCAGTTCTCCAGCAGCGCTATTGATTCTGGGCTGAATCCCGATTGCCTTCGATCCACTGTTTGTGGACAATGACGAGCCAGCTGGGCTGGTCAGCCGCCCACCAGTGACCGTCTTTGCCTTCCCGCCAAGCTACACCTTCCTGCCACTCCCACACACCGGAGTTTTACATGACGAGAAACGGAACCGCTCTGCTCGCGGCTTGCCTTGCCGGCTGCTGCCTCTTGGGGGCAACAGCGACCTCGGCCGAAGTCGTGATGTCCACCGAGCACTGGCCGGACAACGACGCGGGGTTTCGACAATTCACCGAGCGGATTACCCAACTGCAGAGCCGTAATCTGCTCGGACGGCGCGGTACACGCATCGTGCCGGACGGGTCTGTCGGTGATGCCGGCCAACTGGTCGACGGCTTCACGGGCGCGCGGGGTGCTGAGGGTCGGGTGTTCATCAACGGCCAGCCGACAGGCATTGCCTTCTATCTGGGCCAGCTCAAGACCGTTACGGAAATCGGCCTGTTCACCTTCAACTGCGATGCCCGCGCGAATCAAGATTTTGAAGTGCGACTGGCCGACAACAGCCAACGCCCCGGCCTCAAGCCCGACTTCCGTAAGGAACCCGACCTGACCTCGGGCAACGTGATTCTGGGCCAAAATAGCGGTGGGTTTCACACCCGCTTCGTGGGCCGCAACGGTAGTCCGCTTGCGCCCAGCAAAGTCGACTGGGTCGAGTTCCGCATCTGGCGCACGTACAACGTCAAGGCTGGCGAGCCGGCCAAGAGTAAGTCGCGGGCCGAGAGTGGCTCGTCGTACATCGAACTGGAAGTGCTCGGCACGCCGGACGATGTCACGCCAGGTGAAGAACTGGCCCACCGCGAAGCCCTGCGTAAGGCACCCAGGCAACCTGAGTACGTCAAGCGAGCGACAGCGCTGGAGACACTGGTCGCCGGCCGTGAAGCGATCCTCGCCTGGGAAGCGGCCATCGATTGTCTGATCGTGCCCGATCAGGGCATTACGCTTGGACCGTGGCACGTGCTGGGGCCGGTGACGGCCGGTGATAAGAAGGCGGCCGAGTTGGAGAAGGCTACCCAGGTCGACCTGACCAAACGCCTGGCCGCCGCGGGCGGTCGCGAACTGATTTGGGAGCCGCGCGCCGATTTGCCGGACGGCGAACTGATCGATCTGACCGGCTACCGCGGCGCGAAAGAGAAAGACGTGCTGTACCTCTGCCGCCAGGTGACCTTTCATCGCAAGTTCGACAACAACCAGTTGTTTGCGCCCGTCAGCGCCAGCGAGGGCTGGATCCGCTGGCTGCCGAAGCAACAGACCGCGGGACTGCGCGGACCGGTCGCCGCAAATCACACCCGTTGGCAGTTGGAGGGTGAGCCGGGCGAACATCAACTGCTCGTGCGTTTGAGTGCCGGCAACGACGGTCGTTGGCGATTCTGGTTCGCCGTTCAGCCGACCGTCTCGCGGCCAGGGGCCGGGGCGCCTCACGAGCGAGTGGGACGCCGGGCCAACTTGTTCCGCAAGGTTTGCGAGGATTTCCCCGCACCGCTCGACCGCCTGCAACTGCGCTGGCAGACGACCGATAAGTTCTGGGATAGCGAGCAAAATCGTTTCCACGACTGGCTGCCGGGCGAGTCCGAGGCGTACCTGCGAGCGAACTACCGCGCGGCGGTGCAAAAGCGGCTGGCCGACCTGAAAGCTGCCCTGGCGGGAGGCACGGGCCTCCGCGCGATGGTCGTCGCCGACAAGAAAGAGCGTTTGACGGCGGCAGTCGAGGCGGTGGAAGCCGCTTTCATGTTGGAAACTAGTGCGACGAACCCCTCACCCCCGACCCCTCTCCCCGGACTACCGGGGCGAGGGCAGTACGAGCGACTGTGCACGCTGCAGGAGACGATCGCGGTCGCCGCCCGGGTGCGGTCCCTGCGTCTGGCCGTGGAAGATCAACGCGAAACGTTCCCAGATCGCTATCCGCGTGGCGACAAGTTCCTGGCTCGCGTCCGCGACTTGGACCAGCATCTCGACGCCTTGTGGGAGCGAGTCCTGAAACCGCAGACTGCCGACGTCTCCCAGACTTCGGCAGTCTTGCAGGCGGTCGTCGCAACCAACGAGTTGGTACAGACCGCCGGCCAAGAGATACTCCTGGAGAATCCCGTGCTGGCGTTCGAAAAACTCCTGGTGGTTAAAGGTGGCGCCGGCTTCAACTCCAATTGGGGCGGACCTAACACGCTGGGCAACTCGCTGGTGGTTGTCTCGCCGCCACGCCCCGGCGGCCAGGAAACCATCCTCTACAAGGGCCGCGTCAGCGATGTGGACCTGCATTGGGACGGCCAGCGATTGCTGTTCTCCGACGGTCGGGCCTTGTGGGAGATCAACGTCGACGGCACGGGCCTCCGCCGTGTGTCGAAAGAAGATCCGCCGATCACGCACTACGACGGCTGCTACCTGCCCGATGGGCGGATCGTCTGCGTATCCAACGCCTGCGAACAGGCCGTGCCCTGCACGGGCCAGGCGGACGTCGGCAACCTGCACCTGCTGGACGCCGACGGCTCGAACGAACGCCGCGTTTCGTTCGACCAGGACCATAACTGGAATCCCGTCTTGTTGAATGACGGCCGCGTGTTGTACACCCGCTGGGAATACACGGATACGCCACACTACTTCACGCGGCTCTTGTTCCGCATGAATCCGGATGGCACGGGCCAAATGGAATACTATGGCAGCAACTCCTACTGGCCCAACGCCATGTACTGGCCGCGGCCGATTCCCGGCCATCCGACGATGGTGTCCTGTATCGTGTCGGGCCACCACGGCGTCTCGCGCGTCGGCGAGATGGTGCTGCTGGACCCGGCCCGTGGCCGTCACGAAGCCGATGGCGTCGTGCAGCGACTCCCCGGCTACGGCCAGAAGGTCGAGCCGGTGATTCTGGACCGATTGGTGGTGGAGACCTGGCCCCGTTACGCGGCCCCGTACCCCTTGGCCGAGCCGGGCACAAACCGCGGCGCGGGCAAGTACTTCCTGGTTTGCGTGCAGGACGACGAGCGGTCGGCCTGGGATGTCTGCCTGATCGACGTGTTTGACAATGTGACGCGAATCCTCACCGGCGGCTACATGACGCCGATCCCCTTGCAAACGCGGCAGAAACCGCCGGTCATCCCGTCTCGCGTCGAGCCGGAGCGCAAGGATGCCACGGTGTATCTGGCCGACGTATATGCGGGGCCGGGCCTGCGGGGCTACCCGCGTGGTTCGATCCAGCGGCTGCGGATCGGCACCCACCACTATCGCTACCCCGGGAACGGCGACACCTACGCCTCGTCGCACGAAGGCGGCTGGGATATCAAGCGGATTTTGGGCACCGTGCCGGTCGCCGCAGACGGTTCAGCTCTGTTCCGCGTGCCGGCCAACACGCCGATCTTCGTGCAACCGCTGGACGCGGAAGGCAAGTGCCAACAGATCATGCGCAGTTGGTACACGCCCATGCCGGGCGAGATCGCGTCCTGTGTCGGCTGCCACGAGAAGCAGAACGACGGGCCGCCCGCCAAGTACACGGCGGCGGCCTTGCAGAAACCGTCGCCGATTGAACCTTGGTGCGGACCGACGCGCGGCTTCAGCTTCGACCGTGAAGTGCAACCCGTGTTGGACCGCCGTTGCGTTGGTTGTCACAACGGCCAGCCGACCAAGGTCGGCGAGCAGTCGGTCACCACGCTCGATCTGCGCGCTAAGCGACTGCACGAAAATTACGATGGCCCGTATAGCCCCGCCTACAAGGCGCTGCAAGCGTACGTGCGGCGGCCCGGTTTCGAAGCCGACTACCACCTGCAGGTCCCGGCCGAATTCGAAGCCGACACCAGCGCTCTGGTCCAGTTGTTGAAGAAGGGCCACTACCACGTCCAGTTGACTGGTGAGGAGTGGGAGCGGCTCTACACCTGGATCGACTTCAACGTCCCGTATCCAGCCAATTGGCGCGAAAGCCACCGGCCGCCACGTGACGAACAGGTGGCGCTGCGGGCGAAGTACAAGCAGCAATTCGCGAACCTCGATGACCACGACGAGGATCCGCTGCCGCTGCCGGAGATCGTGAAGTTCGAGGCACCTCAACCCGCCGCGCCGCGCGCCACCTCGGTGCCCAGCGTGGAAGGCTGGCCGATCGCGACCACAGCGGCCCAGGCGTTGCAGCAGGCGGCTGGCGAGGTCGAGAAGCAGTTGGATCTCGGCGAGGGCGTCACCATGAAATTCCGACTGGTCCCGGCTGGCAGCTTCGTGATGGGCGACAGTCAGGGCTTTGATGACGAATGCACGCCGTCGGCCGTGACCATCGCCCGGCCGTTCTACCTGGATACCTGCGAGGTGACCAACCAGCAATTCTCGCGTTTTGATGCGGCGCACGACAGCGCCTACATCGACGGTCGCGGCAAGGACCGCACCAGTCGCGGGACGCCCATCAATCGGCCGGCGCAGCCGGTGGTCCGCATCACCTGGCACCAAGCGTTGGCCTATTGCCGGTGGCTCACGGAGCGGACCGGCGCGCGGGCGACGCTGCCGACCGAGGCGCAGTGGGAATGGGCCTGTCGCGCCGGCACAGCGACGCGGTGGTCGTTCGGCGAGTTCACGCCGAGCCTGCAGCGGGTGGCAAACATCGCCGATGGGAGTCTCGCGGGCTGGAATTTTGGGCGTCAGGAAGCGGGCTATCAGGACGGGGCGCAGTTCTCCGTCCCTAGCGGCAGCTTCCCCACGAATGCCTGGGGTTTATCGGACCTGCACGGCAACGTGGCCGAGTGGTGTTTGAGCACGTACCGGCCCTACCCCTATCGGACAGACGACGGGCGAGACGATCCGAACGCCACCGGGCCGAAGGTGGTGCGGGGCGGCTCATGGAACGACACCATGCGGTTCGCCACCAGCGCCTCGCGTTGGCGTTACGAACCGTACAAGCCCGTCTACAACGTCGGCTTTCGCGTGCTGCTGGAGATCCCCGGCAGCGAGCGAGTCGCTGCCGCGCAGCGGTAAGGCGAGCGGCAGGAAATAGCAGTTCGTACAGGCATCCCGGCCGGACGGGCGTCACAGCGCACTCGGTCAGCCGCGCTAGCCGCTTGAGCAGTAATGTCGATTCATCAATACACCTCAATTTCGTCGCACGCGATGCGCCGCGGGTTGCCGTCGGCACCAAGGTACTTGATGCGCACAGCGCGGAAGGGCTGCGCGGACTCGACCGGGACGGCTTGGCCGTGTTGATCGCCGCCGCGGACCGCGTGCTTGACCGGCGGCGACCATGTTTGGCCATCGGCGGAGGTTTCCATGGCAACTTCGCGGACGCCGGCTGGGCCGTCTTGCCGCTGGCCAGTGCGGTCGTAGGACCAGACCAGCGCGCAATGGGGCGTCGCGACAGGCAGCTCCACCAGGAAGCCCACGGAATTGCTGGCCCTAGGGATGTTGGCCGGGCCGTAGACGCCATCACACAGCCACCCGTCGGCGGTCGCCGTGCCCTGCGGGCTGAGCGATTGGACGCGAACCCCGGCGAGCTTGGGCCGCTGGCCGACGACGTCCCGGATGGATTCCTCGGCGCGAGTTCGATTCCGAGCCGCAGCCACGCGCGGAGCGGTCCAGCCGTCGCGCGTGATGCCCAACATCGGCAGCCCTGGCTGTGGCGCAAGCGGCGCACGGGAGCGACGCGGGCGGGCCATGTACTTCACATCCTGATTGGCTTCCGGAACAAGAGGTGCAAACACGAACTGCGCCAGGGGCGCGTCCACGCACTCGACCAGGTACGTCTTGCCCTTGGCTGTGGGGAAGACGATCTCCGGTTCGCCGGTCTCCACGATCGTCTGGCCGTCCTGCGTGACTCGAGCGCGGGCCTTCCACGGCCTGACCAGCCGACAGACGCCGCCGAACAGGCTTTCCAACGCGATGTAGCGGATCTGCCCGGCAGCCCGCTCCGAGACGACCAGGAAGCCGGTTTCGGCACGGAGTCGGAAGACGCCGCTCCAGGTCTCGGGGACCGCCGGCCACACACGGATCGTGCCGTCGTACGACTGCAGCAGCATCTCGGAGGGGCCTTGATCATAAGGTTGCGCAAAACGCTAGCAGCAGGGGGTCAGGGTGGCTGGGGCCGAGTGCAGCGATGCCCCAGAAACAGGGTACTGGGGCTTCGCTTAGGCTCAGCCTCCAGCCACCCGGACTGTTGCCAGCACGGACAGCAGTGCGCAACTTACGATCAAGGCCGCAGCGCGGTCAACCTGTCGCGCCAAGTGCGGCACTACGAGCAGATCGGCTACGCGGACTCCGAAGCCGCTCAACTCTACCGCGGT
>JAPLNJ010001140.1 GCA_026692885.1 Planctomycetota bacterium
GGAGGCGGCGGAAGAAGTGAGGCGGTTGCGGACCCGTGGCGTAGTCCAGAAACCTCGCTCCACCGGGGCAAGCCCGGATGGGGGCGGAACGAAAACAGGACCATCCGTTTGACGCCCGACTCCGCAGTTTTGCGCGGTCCACCCCCGACCCCTCTCCCCGGAGTACCTGGGCGAGGGGAGACCGGCGCCGGGCCTGCGGATCAGACCTCGGTCGCGCCGCCTGCGTTTACTTTCGATCGAAGTTGGGGACCGCCAACAGCTCGCCCTGCTGGAGCGCCGACTGATGGGCCACCAAGCCGGCTGCGGTCATGGCCAGTGCTTCGTAAACCGTCACCGCCGGCTCGCGGTCTTCCAGCAGGGCCATCACGAACTCGTTGGCCAACGGCCCGTGCGAACCGCCGTGACCGCCAGCGTCCATCCCCGGTGGCAGCGGCACGCGGTCGGAGACCGAAGCGGCGGGCTTCTTCTCCCACACGAACGAGCCGAATTCACCACCCACGTCACACTTCCAGAACACATTGCAGCGGAATACGGTGCCTTCGCTGGTGTGGAATGCGGCGGACTCGTTGACAAAGGGATTGTTGTCGTACTGATTCTGTTCCCACTCCGTGCCCTGGCCGCGATATCCCAGGCAGGAGACCTTCGTCAGACGTTTCCCGCTCACGCCCACGTAGTAGGCTGTGGAGTGGGTCGGATAAAACATCGGCGGCAACGCGCGGCGCCAGTTCTTCCCGCTGCCGATTCCCGTGACACCGTCGTGGTAGTACTGGCCTTCGGAGTACAACAACTTCAGGCCCTGCCGGTACAGATTCCTGGCTCGGATCACGTCCGCGTGGAAGTAACTGGTTTCGGCCATCATGTACTTTAGGCCCGTTTGCTCCTTAGCCTGTTTCAGTTTCTCGCAGTCTTCCAAGGTGAACGCCGCCGGCACTGCCGAGATACAGTGCTTGCCGTGCTTCAGCACTTCGACGCAGTGGCGGCCGTGACTCGGTGCGTCCGTGAACACGGCGACCGCATCGAGCTTGTCGTCCAGTACCAACTGTTCGAGCGATTCGTAGGACTTGGTGCACTTGAAGACGTTCATCAGGTGGTCCCGCCGCGCGGGTTGCAAATCGCTGACCGCCTGCACGACGCAGTTGGGATGCTGGTTCCACGGGAACGCCGAGCCGAAACCGCCCCCCACAACCCCCAGGCGAATTTTCCGATCCGAGACTTTTTGCCACACCTCCTGCTTGGCCGGTTCCGCGGCGGAAATACCCGCCAACATCCGCATTGCCGAACTGCCTGCGGCGACGGCTGCCAAGGCCCCCGCCTTGGTCAAGAGGTGACGACGGGACAGGGTGGTTTCTTCGCTGGGCATGGTTGGCTCCTTTTGTTGCTGGCTCAAACATCGGGCAATTCGTAGGGTTTCCGGCGCGGACGATCCAAGTAACCGTTCGCCTCTTCGTCCTGCGGAAAGATCTCCTTGGCCGGATCCCACGTCAGCTTGCGACCGACCCACCGGGCGATATTGCCCAGGTGACACAGGCTGGCCGAACGGTGGCCGATCTCGACGTCCGCGATCGGCTGCTCTCGAGACTTGATGCAATCGAACCAGTTCTGAATGTGGTTGTCAATCGTGGGCAAGCGAAACGCCAGATATCCATCAATTGGTTGGCCCGCCGACCGGCACCGATATATCCGACACCGATGCGATCGTTGGCACCGAGCCTCCCCGGCGCCGCTAACACGCTCGCGGGGACAATCGTCGGCGCGCTCAGCAGTCCCGTGGTCAACGCTGCCTGGTGGACGAGGAACTGTCGTCGAGTGAGGGCCTCGCGTCGAGTCGTCATGCTTCCTCCGCGGTGTTTGTGTGAAGGGCTAACCCGCCAGCTTCCACGGTCCACAGTATCGCGTCGCCAAGAGCAGATCGCAAGCAGTCGATTCGCGACTCGAGGCGAGCGAGTTCGCAGACATCCCATCGCCGCATCCCATCGCCGCGCCCTGTTGTCGCCGGCAAGCCGATTCCTCATACTGACACCGCCCTCCGTTGTCCGAACTCAAACCAGGAGCAACCTGATGCACACCCTCTTCCTGTCGGCGGCAGTGTGGTTCGTTGTGGCGGACCATCCGCAAGGTGCGATCGACGAGTTTCGCTCCGCGGACTCCTCCGCGGCGCGGCAGGTCTGGATCGCGTCCGGGGACACACCGGCGGTGGAGCTGGTCCCGGATGGCGACGGCGTGGCGCTGCGGGTCGACGCCCCGTTCGCCAGCCAACCCGCTGTGCCCCGCACGACCATCGATCGCGAAGTGCAACTGGATCTGTCGGTATCCAGCCGCTTTGCCCTCGAAATCAAGCCGGCGACCGCTGCCGGCGACCGGGTCAGCCTGTACTTCCGCAGCGGCAAAGGCTGGTTCTCCGGCGGAGCGAACTTGAGCGGCACCGGCTGGCAAACGCTGAAGTTCCCCAAGCACGCCTTCAGCGTCGAGGGGCAGCCGTCCGGCTGGCAGCACATCGACGGAATTCGCATCTCCGTGTGGAAGACCGAGGCCCGCGACACTTCGTATCTGCTGCGCCGGCTGGCGGCCAGTCGCAGCGACACGGCGATCATCGTACCGGATTCGGCCGAAGGCGAGCTGCGCACAGCCCGCGATGCGGCGGAACATCTGGGGGGGATGCTCGACGAACTCGGTGTCGCCAGCGATCAGCTTACGGAATCCGCCGTAGCCAACGGCAACCTGGGTGATCGGCGGCTGGCGATTCTGCCGTACAACCCGACAATCGACGCAACAGCATGTGCTGCCCTGGCTGGCTTCGCGGAACGCGGCGGCAAGCTGTTTGTCTGCTATGTCCTGCCCCCGCCGTTGGCCCAGGTGCTGGGCGTTCGGCAAGGCGAGTATGTCCGGCAGAAGGAGCCCGGCGACTTGGCGTCGATCCGCTTCGAGGACCCGGCAATCCAGGGTCTGCCCACGTCGGTACGGCAGGCCTCCTGGAACATCCACGCCGCCGTACCGGACGGGCAGAACGCCCGCGTAATCGGTCGCTGGTTCGATGCGGCTGATCAACCGACGGGCAAGTCGGCACTGGTCATCAGCGACCGCGGCGCGTTCTTCAGTCACATCGTGTTGACAGACGACTGGGCCGGCAAGAAGGATTTGCTGGCGGCCGTGCTGGGGCACTTGCAGCCGTCGTTGTGGCAGGAACTGGCGAAGACCGCGATCACGCGGAGCGAACAGATCGGTCATTGCCGTTCCAGTCAGCAGCTGGCGGATCTGGTCAGCGGTTTGCCGGATGCCGCGCTGCGTGCTCAGCTGCAGCAGGCTGACCGTCAGCTTGCGGAGGCACGCCAATTGTTCGACGCGGGCCGCGGGTACGAGGCTTCTCGGGTGGCCAAGCAAGTTCGGGAGCTGCGTGTCGCTGCCTACCTGCGGGCGCAGCCGAGTCCGGCCGTCGAGGGCCGGGCGTTCTGGGAACATTCCGGCACCGGAGCCTACCCCGGCGACTGGGATCGCACAGCCAAGGAACTGGCTGCGGCCGGCTTCAACATGGTCATCCCGAACATGCTCTGGGCCGGGCGGGCACACTATGCCAGCGACGTCTTGCCGCGCAGCCAGGCGTTCGAGAAGTACGGCGACCAGATTGCTCAGTGCGTCGCGGCGGGCAAGAAACACGGCGTGGAAGTCCATGTGTGGAAGGTCAATTTCAATCTGGCCGGAGCCCCCCGCGAATTCGTCGAGCGACTTCGTAAAGAGGGCCGGACCCAGGTGGACGTCCAGGGCCGCCCCACCGACTGGTTGGACCCGTCGCACCCGGAGAACTTCCGGCTGGAACTGGACAGCCTGCTGGAAGTGGTGCGCAAGTACGACGTGGACGGCATTCACTTCGACTACATCCGGTATCCGGACGGTCAGTACAGCTTCAGCGACTTCAGTCGGCAACAGTTCGAGAAGGATACCGGCCAGCAGGTGGCGAACTGGCCGCAGGACTGTTACTCGGGACCATTGCGGGATGAGTATCGCACTTGGCGGTGCGCCCAAATCACGCGGCTGGTCGAGGCTGTGCATCGCGAGGCCAAGCAGATCCGGCCGACGATCAAGATCTCGGCGGCCGTGTTCGGAACGTATCCGAGCTGTCGCGAGTCCGTGGCCCAGGATTGGCCGGTGTGGGTCCGGAACGGCTACTTGGACTTCCTCTGCCCGATGGACTACAGCTACAGTGACGACCAATTTGCGACGCTGGTGAAGTCGCAACAGCAATTGGTCGGTGGCCGAATTCCGCTCTATCCCGGGATCGGGGCCACGGCCTCGCGCAGCGCGCTGTCGGTGGATCGAGTTGTGGGGCAGATCAAGCTGGCCCGAGAGCTCGGCGCCCAGGGATTCACGATCTTCAACCTCAGCGAAAGCACCGCGCGCGACCTCTTGCCCGGCATCGCGCTGGGTGCCGGTCAGACGCCAGCCACCGTGTCCCGCCGCCAGCCACGCGTTGCGGCCGGCACGCCCTGAACCCTGCGAGGAACCTATGGAACACTCCCCTTCCCGGAAGTCAGCGGTCGTGACGGGCGCATCCAGCGGGATTGGTGCGGCCTTCGCGCGGAAACTTGGCCGGCAGGGCTTCGACTTGATCTTGGTGGCCCGGCGGGCGGACCGGTTGCGGCAGTTGGGCGACGAGCTGGCAGCGTCCCAGCACGTGCGGGTCGACGTGTGCGCCGCCGATCTGGCCGAAACCGCTGCGGTCGAACGGGTAGCCGAGATGATGACCGAGCGGTCGGACCTGGAACTGCTGGTCAATAACGCGGGCTTCGGCACGATGGGCCATTTCGCGGATAGCGAAGTGCAGCTCCAGTTGGACATGCTGCGCGTCCATGTGCTGGCGGCGGCCAGGTTGGCGCGAGCCGCGCTGCCCGGGATGATCCGGCGGGGTCACGGCGGGATTGTCAACGTTTCTTCCCTCGGTGCCTGGTTGCCGTGCGCGGGCAACGTCCAGTACGCCGCCACCAAGGCCTACTTGAACACGTTTTCCGAGGGTCTGCAGGATGAACTTCGCGGGACCGGTGTCCGTGTCCAGGCCCTGTGCCCCGGCTTCACCTACACCGAATTCCACGATCGGGAGCAGATGCGAGGCTTCGATCGTTCCCAAGTGGCCAAGCGTCTGTGGATGCCGGCCGACGACGTGGTGGAGTATTCCCTGCGGGCCCTGCAGCGGAACCGCGTGATTGCCATCCCGGGGTGGCGGAACCGGTTGCTGGCCCGCATCCTGCGCACCGCGTGGCTACAACCGCTGATCCGGAGAGTCGCGAGGTACAAGGAGCAAGCTTGAGCGGTGAGACCTAGCACCAAACGATATATTGGCCCCTGCGCGCAAAGAATGAGACTTAACGGTTCCGCAGAGACGGGGCGTGAGACAAGGGGTCAGACGTACAGATTTCAGTTTTCGCGGTCGTGTGCTCAAGCCTAGGGAAAGCCTTCTACCCGCGAAAACTGAAATCTGTACGTCTGACCCCAGCTGGCGGTCCGTCTATGCGAAACCGTAAAATCCCATTCTTGACACCGACAACCCCAAAAACCGTTTGGTGCTAGGGATTGGCGAAGCTCACGCGCCTCCCTCCGCACGTAGACGCCCCGGACGTTGGCGCGCTAGAATAAGACGCACTCAACCGAAAGCCAAGGAGACGCCGCTGATGTCTGCCGTGCCGAAACCGTATGTCACGCCTGCAGAGTACGTGACCCTAGAACGCCGGGCCGAAACCAAGAGTGAATACTATCAAGGCGAAATCTTCGCCATGAGCGGGGCCAGCCGCGAACACAACCTGATTGCAGTTAACGTCGGGCGGCAGTTGAGTGAGCAACTGCGCGACCGAGACTGCGAAGTTTATCCGAGTGACATGCGGGTCAAGGTCAGCCCCACGGGCCTGTACACCTATCCCGATGTCGTCGTGGTGTGCGGCGAGCCGCAGTTTGAGGACGGCGAACTGGATACGTTGCTCAATCCCAAGGTCCTGTTCGAGATTCTCTCTCCCTCGACGGCCGATTACGATCGCGGCGGCAAGTTTGCCAGCATTACGTCCGGCAACCGCACGAACAGTGGTTACTGTCAGAGCAAAGTGGGTTGACGGATTCGCTCGTGCTGCCGTCGATCCGTTGCCAACTGGCGTTGTCGGAGATCTACCTCAAAGTGCAGTTTGCCTCCGAGCCGTAGCAACGCTCACGAAATAACTTCCTCATTCCAACAAGTCAGCCGTTGATCGCTGGCCGAAGGTTCCGGTTCTGCGAGTTGGATGCCACGGGCTCGCCCCGTGGAGGCTCACGTTTCTCGCTACACCAGGCGGCCCAACGCGTCTCTTCCTCCCCCGCCTCGCCCGCGGCGGCGAAGCCGCCACCGGCGAGGCGGGGGAGGCGGGAGTGGGATCCGCGTGTGCGTAGCAAGAAACGGAAATATCCCCCGGGCAAGCCGGGGGCATTCACAAGTTGCGCCCGGTATTCGCGACACCCCCAGAACAAACGGGGAAGTACAGGCCAACAGGTGCTCGGTCCAAGACGACTGCGGGGTCTCGGCGCCGGTTTCCGGCAACTCGGGCTCGGGGAAAATGATCAGGTCGTAGTGGCCTTCTTCGGCCAATTGCACGATCCCCGGTCCCAACTCGCCAGGAACCGTCAGCAACTCGATGTCACGCCGCAACTGCTGAGCGAGTTCCTGCGCCTGGGAGATCATATCGGGATGCGGGGCAGGCGCGGAACCGTTGGACGCCGCGCCGCTGACATCGAGTGCCGGCAGGTGGGTCCGGAGATCGACCACGCTCAGCGCCACCTGGGGATCGAGCATGGTCAGGACCGCCTGGAACAGGTCCTGGCCGTCTTGACCGCCGTCGTGCAGCAACAACACCCGGTCGACGCCTACGCCGGCCGCTCGTAGTTCGGCGATCGTGCGCGCCTGACGCTCGCTGATCTTGGGGATCCGATTGCCGCCAGCAAGATCAAAGGACAAATCTCGGTTGCGGCTGACGACGCGCACGGTCAACGGGGCCGGCGTCCCGGAGTGAAGACTGATCCAGTACAACGTCACCATGTCCAGTTGTTCTTCGGCCGTGTACTTGTTCGACGCCCCGATCACGACCTCCTGAGCCTGCAGGTCGGCTGCCGTCCGCAACACGGCATGCAGCGGGTTGTTGGTGGGCACGATCAGGGGCTTGACCTGCTTGCCAGCCAACTCCGCCCGTTGCACCACGCCGGTCATCAATTGCTGGTCGTAGTCGCTCATTTCATGGCCGGGATCCAAGCCCTCATCGCCGTGGGTCAGCTTGGCCGTCATCACGATCAGCGTGGTGGTTTCCGGGTCCGTCTCCGCCAACGCCCGCTCCAACATGAACATGCTCTGCGGCGAGCGGACCGCGACCAGCTTACGGTAGGGCTTGTCCATGCCCAAGCTCTCCGGCGAAAGCTGCGGGGCCGAGTATCGATTGAATTGCTCCAGGTGTTTGTGGACCTGGCCGCGCCGCTTGCAACGGTTCAGATAATCGGTGACCAGGAACAGGCCCATCAACGCGGTCGTGAAACCCAGTCCCCACTTGGTCGCCACGTCCTTCGTCACCAGGTTGGCCAGCGCCGAGATGAAGAGGACCAGGAAGACCAATCCGAGACCCAGGGGCAGCTCCACCGGTCCCAGGCGAAGGTTCAGCGGCACTTTGAATTCGCGCGGCGTCCGATCCTTGAACCGCAACACGAGCATCGACAAGCTCATGAACACGAAGCTCCACACGAGCCCAAAGGCATACGCCTCGCCCAGCACTAGCACGTCGCCGCGGCTGACCAGGATGATGAACAACTGTAGCCCGAGGATCAAATACAAAATGCGATGGGTGGTGCCGTAGCGGGGGTGCGGCTTGCGGAGCCAATCCGGCACCACACCGTCCTCGGCCACGCGGTTGAGCACTCCGTTGGAACCGATAATCGCGGTGTTCACCGCGCCCGCCAGAATCAGGAAACCGACGACCACCACCCCGGCATTCAGCAGCAACCGAATCCAAACAGGGCCGCACACATTCATCGCCAGCCCGCCGATCAGGTTGTCGCTGTAGTGCAGCATGCGGACGTCTTCCGGGATCAGCAGTACCGCCAGGAAACTGACTCCCGCCGTGAGCACCAAACTGTAACTGAACACAATGAAGGCCGCCTTGCGGAAGTTCGGCAGCTTGGGCGATTCGACCTCGCGGTACACTTGGGCCAGCGTCTCCAAGCCACTCATGCCCAGAATCGAATGTCCGAAGGCAATCGCCAGTCCGATCAGACCCACCAGCCCGAACACGCCACCGGCGGTGGGATGGGTCAGCGAGTCACCCAGTTGCGTGCCGGTCAGGAAGCCGAGCGGGCTTTCCAAATGGCCTGTGGCGTAATTCGTTTTCGGGGCCAGATTCGGATGCCAGGTGAGTTCGTTTCGCGGGCCTTCCAACGCCAGCGTCAACACGCCCCAGCCCAGAATCACCACGGCCATCACCGTAGTCGCAGCGATGATCTTCAACGCCTTGCCGCTCGATTCGTGGATCCCCAGCACGTTCTGCCGGAAGAAATAGATCGTGATGCAGCCCGCGATCAAGACGGAACCAAAGCCCTTGAACGACTGTTTGGTGGCCGTATCCAATTGCAGTCCGCTCACATTTTGGACCACTTCCAGCAGCAGGCCGACAATGTACTGACCCGCCGAAACACCGCTGATCGGGCCCGTCAGCATGTAGTCGAACAGCAACGCGGAGACGGCGCCTTTGGCCGCCAAGCCGCCCAAGGCCTCACGCACCACGCGGTACACGCCCCCACGGACGAACATCGAACAGCTTTCGATGTACACGGAGCGGACCGCATAACTGAAGAGCATCACGCCCAGGATAAACCAGGGGGCCGCCGGGCCGATCGATTGCTCCACAATGCCGCCGATATAGAAGGCCGTGCTGCCCAGATCACACAGCACGATGGCCGCGGTCCGCCAGGCGGAGATGAAAGTGAACATCACGCTGCTGACGACGATCACCCCGGC
>JAPLNJ010001141.1 GCA_026692885.1 Planctomycetota bacterium
CTGCACGAGGCGTTGAACCACCACGATCTGCGGATCCAGGTGGAAGCGGCGCAAGCCATCGAGAAAATCGGCTCCCCGGAATCGTTGCCGGCGCTGCTCAAGAAAATTGAATCGACCCGTACGCCCTGGCCCGTCCTGGTCTACACTTTGTCGGCCGTGGGGGCTATTCCGGCACGGGACTCGCTGCCCGTGTTGCTGGCTCGCCTGGGCCAGGAAACCGGCCGCTTCCGGTTGGATGTGAACTACGCTCTGGCGTCCCTCGCAGGCGGTCAACAGGGCACGACCGCGGACGAGTGGAATGAGTGGTGGAAAATCCACGAAACCACCTTCGCCGTGGACGCGGAGCGAACCGCCCAGTTTCGGCGGAAGCAGCGCGTGCAGGACATGCGGATACCGCCGGTGGGCATGTTCTACAACCTGGGCCTGATCAGCGAGCGGTTGGTCTTCGTCCTGGACACGTCGATGTCCATGCGCGGCCCACGCATCGATTCCTTGAAGCACAATCTGACCAACACGCTGCAGGGTATGGCGGCGAAGGTGCAATTCAACGTCATTGATTTCGGCGGACATCTCGCGCTGATGAAACCCGGCAGCCTGATCACCGAGCCGGAGCTGCCGCTGGTGATCCCACGCGTCGAGAACATGAGCCTGAGCACAGGCACCCGGACCTACGATGCGCTGGAGTTAGCGACCAAGCTGCCGGGCGTGGACACGCTGGTGCTGCTGTCCGACGGGGCCCCCGTCACGGGCAAGTTCGAAGCCTGGTCGCGAATCATCGCGGCGCTGGCCGTCCTGAATCGCTACCGTCCGCTGGCCATCTGGGGCATCGAGTACGACGCCAAAGAACGCAATGTGGGCGGTATGCGCGAGTGCACGGACCGCAATTGGGGCCACACCCGCGAGTCGCAACCGTAGTTACTCAGATTCCCGCCCCCTGCAGCCCGCCGTCAGGAAAGGGTCCGACGACCTTCACGATCACCACCGTGATGTCATCCTCCTGCGACCGGCCTTGGGCAAAGCGGCGGGCGGCCAGATACAGTTCCTCCACGATTTCGCGAGCCGACTTATCGCGGTTGGCTCGGACGATCGCCAGAGCCCGTTCCATCCCGAAGTAGTCTTCATCCGGCCCCGCGGTTTCCTGGACGCCATCGGTCAGGAACAGCACCACTTGGCCGGGCTGGAGTCTCCGAGGTTCTGCCTGGGGAACACTCTGTGGAACCGCGCCCAGCACCATGCCGGTCGATTCCAGCAATTCAACCTCATCGGCAGAGCCGAGTAAATAGCACTGGTGCCCGGCGCTGGCGTAGACCAAGCTCTGATCGCGGGGATCGATTTGCGCCAAGAAGAGTGTCACGAAGTAGTCCTCGGCACCGTCCTCGATCAGGAAATCACTCAGGCGGGTTACCAATTCGCTCACGTTCAGCCCCCGCGTCAGCAAGGCCCGCAGATAGGCCCGCGTCTGAGACATGATCAGTGCCGGCCCTAAACCGTGGCCGCTGACGTCCGCCAGCACGACGCCGACGCGTCCATCGGACAGGGGGAAATAGTCAAAGTAGTCCCCGCCTGTCGCCTCCGCCGGATACGACGCCCCCCCGATCTCGAAGCCCGGCAGGTCGGGCGCGACCGTGGGAAAGAACTTCTGCTGAATGGTGCGCGCGACGCGGAGCTGCTCGTGCGCGGCAGCCAATTGCGTGCGGTCAGTCACGTCGCGACTGATGGCGGTGTAGCCGACCTGGTTGCCGGAGGGTTCTATGATGGGTGTGATCGTGGTTTCCACGTCATACAACTGGCCGTCTTTGCGTTTGTCGACAAACGACCCTCGCCAGGTCTTGCCGGCCGCGATCGTCTCCCACATCGTGCGGTAGAACGCTTGGCTGTGCTGCCCGCTTCGCAGGATGCGTGGATTCTTCCCAATGACTTCCGGACGGGTGTAGCCGGTGATGCGTTCGAAGGCCGGATTGACGTATTGGATGGTCCCTTGCGAATCGGTGATCAGCAGGCCCTCGTCGATGCACTCCAGCGCCGTGGCCAGCTGTAGATGCTCCAATTCCTGCAGGGCCTGCAGAGCCAACTCGGCACGTCGGCGGACGGTCGCTTCCGAGCGCAAATCCTGATTGGTCCGATCCAGATCGGCGGTCCGCTCTCGGACGCGTTGCTCCAGTTCGTCGTGCGCACGCCGCAGTTGTGTTTCGGCGTCCCGGCGCCGCGCCACGACAGCCGCCAGCGCCAATCCGGTCAGCGCATAGACAGTCGCGAAGATCTGCAGATTGATCAGCGACTGCTGCAGCGCATCTGCTTGGTAGGGGCCAACGCCGCGGGACGTACCCCAAATCGCGGCCCCGGAGAACAAGCCGGCGGTTAGCGCGACTTCCCGGAATTCAAACCGCAAGGCCACCCAGATCAAGAAGACCAGGGGTACGTACAGCAGATGGCTCCCCAGCGGCTCGGAAAGCCAACCGCCGAAAATACCTTGGCTGGCCATCGCCACCAGCGCGAACAAGATCGTAACTTCCAGTTGCTGACCGAGCAGCAACGGCTGCCGTCGTGGTTGCCGGAGGGCCAGGAGCAGCGGGCAGACGATCAGCAGGCTGGTCATATCGCCCAGCCACCAGGTGCCCGCATTGGCCGCGAACTGGGACCAGGCCATCGAGCCGCCCAGGACCAGACTGCCGGCGCCCACCAGGGCGGCCACCACGGAGCTCACCGCGGCCAGCGCCGCGAACCAGAATGCGTCTTCGACTCGCTGGAATGGGTCTTCGACCTGCAGGACATGGCGGAAGAGCCAAACGCCAAGCAACGCCTCGATCGTATTGCCAGTGGCCATCGCGGTGGCCGTCACCAGCGACACCGCGGTCAACGCGTTCGCCAGCATCGCCCCCAGCCAGATCCCTGGCCAAACCCGAGTTCCCAGCAACAACAGGGCCGCCAGCGCGAGTCCCGAATTAGGCCAGACCGAGGTCGCATTTCCCGGTGGAATGGCGAACAGGAGTCCCAGCCTGGCAGTGGCGAAATAGGCGGCCGCCAAGAGGCTGACAGTTGCCGAGTAGCGTGCGATGCTTGATACCATCTCCGGCGAAATAGCCCGCCGCCAACAGGCTAACGGTTGCCAAGTAGCGTACGATGCGCGATACCATCTCGCTCGTCAATCCGGGGTCGGGTGTTCAGAAATTCACTTTTTGCGGTCAATCGCCTTTGACGATGGGTAGCACCCTCTCCGCAAGAAATGAATTTCTGAACACCCGACCCCTAGCGGTCGCCGCCGCGTCGAAATTCGGTAAGTTATTTCGGCCTACGTTGCTACCATCTCGCTCGTCCCATCGGGTGTGCGGTGTGAGCCGGGAAGAATTGCCGGCGCCGCGCGATGCCGCGTCACCTGAAACGTCCACGCTGCATTCTAGCGCCTTGGGAAGACGCAGTGGCGTCAGCCCCTCCGCTGGAAACATCTTGCAACCCCTCGTTCCCTAGCTCCGCCTGGGAACGCACTGCCTTGCCGGCTCCGCCGGCCTGCTTGCGAGGCGGAGCCTCGCGTCCAGTGGGTTACGAGGCAGAGCCTCGTAACCAGAGCGATCTATGGAGTTTGGACGATGCCAAGATGTTCACAGCAGTGGTACTTACGCCACCTGCTCGCCTGCGGATGGGGCCGCAGGCCGGGACTGCAATTGGACGAGGAACCGCTGGGTTTCGCCGACCACCTGAGCATAGGCTGCTTCCAAACCCTGTACGATTCCCTGCTGCCCCAACGCTTCCAGTTCGCTGGCCACCTGCCCCAGCGGTCCCTCGCCAAAGAATCGTATCGAACCCTTGATCGTATGCGCCACCCGCCAAATGGACTTCGCGTCCGCGCTTTGGATCGCGGCGTCCAGTTCCGTTAGCAGCTTGGGCAACTCCTCCAGGCAGGCCTCGACGACCACGGCCAGTAGATCCAGGTCACCATCCACCGAGGCCAGGGCGAACGTCCAGTCCACTTCCGAGGTCCACCGCGCCAGGGTTGGCGGCGACTCAGGTTTCGCCGCGATGGCGAGCGGGGCATTCGGTCGCAGGGATTCGATGGCCTCGTGCAGTTCCCATTTGCGCACGGGCTTGGCGACGTAGCCATCCATGCCGGCGGCCAGACATTTTTCGCGATCCCCTTTCAAGGCGTTGGCCGTCATTGCCAGAATGGGCACGTGCTCGCCGCTCCGCTGCTCGCGAGCCCGGATGGCACGGGTGGCATCCAAGCCGTCCAGCACCGGCATCCGGACGTCCATCAGAACCAGGTCCACCGACTGCTGGGCGGCCAACTCGACCGCCTCTTGTCCGTTATTTGCCACCAGCACGGTGTGGCCCCACTTTTCCAGCAGTCCGACGGCCAGCTTCTGATTGGCGATTCCGTCCTCAGCCAACAGCACCCGCAGGGGGCGTACCACGCGAGTTTCCTGCGGAACCCGTTCCTCCCGAATCGGCGTCTGGGGCGATGTGCCGCTGGTCAGCAACAGAATCGTCGTCAGCAATTCCGATTGTTTGACGGGCTTCATCAGATGCGCCGCGATCCCCAGTTGCTCACACCTCGCCCGATCGCCCGCGTAGCCACCGGACGTCAAGGCCACGATAACCGTGTCGCGCAAGGCGTCGACGGCGCGGATCTGTTGGGCGAACATAAAGCCATCCAATACCGGCATGTGAATGTCCGTCAACACCAGCGGGATCATCCGCCCCTGCCGCTGCGCCTCCTGCAGCAAGTCGAGCCCTTGCAGCGGATCTGCGGCGCTGGTCACCACCAGCCCCCACTGCTCCAGGATATCGCGCAGGATCCGTCGATTGGTCGCATTGTCGTCCACCACCAGCACTCGCCAGCCCCGCAGACTGCGCAGGTCTTGTAGCGGTTGTGCCCGCTCAGCCTCCGTGACCACCCCGCACCGCGCCGTGAAATAAAAGACGCTGCCTGTCCCCAGCTGGCTATCGGCCCAGATCCGCCCCTGCATCATGCGGGCCAGGGTTAGCGCAATCGATAAGCCCAGCCCCGTGCCGCCGAACTGGCGGGTGGTCGAGGTGTCGGCCTGCTCAAACGGTTCGAAGATCTGTGTCAGCTTGTCCGGCGGGATGCCGACGCCCGTGTCCGAGAGGGCAAACTGAAGTTCCAATTCGGAGGGACTTAACGACTGGTAGCGGACATCCAGCACCACCTCGCCCTCTTCCGTGAACTTGATCGCGTTGCCGACCATGTTCACCAGCACCTGCCGCACACGGACCGGATCGCCCAGCACCTCTTCCGGCACGTCGGCGGCGACCTGCCAAGCCAGTTCGATGTCCTTCGCGTGCGCTCGGACGCCCAGCGACTTCATCATATCGCCCAGTTCCTCACGCAAATTGAACACCACGCGATTCAGTTCGATCTTGCCCGCTTCGATCTTGGAGAAGTCGAGGATTTCGTTGATGATCGACAACAAGGATTCGCCGGAGTCCAGCACCGTCTTCAGATACTCCCGTTGTTGGGTTCCCAACTCGGAGTCCAGCACCAGTTCCGTCATGCCGATGACGGCATTCAACGGCGTGCGAATCTCATGGCTCATGTTCGCCAGGAAGTCGCTCTTCGCCCGATTGGCCGCCTCGGCAGCTTCCTTCGCCTCTTGCATGGCCGCCAGGGCGTGCTTCCGTTCGGTAGCGTCCGAGATGGACCCCGCCATCCGTGTCGGGCGGCCAGTGTCGTCCCAGAGGGCCTGGCCGCGCGCTCGAAACCAGCGGTACTCGCCGGCTTTGGTCCGCAGGCGGTACTCGATATTGTAGGGCACTTGTCGTTCAAAGTGCTCCCGCAAGGCCAGTTTCACCGGTGCGAGATCGTCGGCATGCAGACGCGACTCGAACGCGGCAAACGCGTGTTCGATCTCGTGTTCCTCGTAGCCCAGCAATTCCTTGAAACGCGGCGAGTAGTACACCTCGTTGGTCAGCACATTCCAATCCCAGATGCCGTCCGATGAGCCACGCACGGCCAAGGCGAAACGTTCTTCACTGGCGAGCAAGGCGTCTTCCCGCATTTTGTGTGCGGTCACATCGCGGACTGCGGCAAACAGCAATTGACCGTGCGGCGAGGCCCACGGGTGCAGACTGATATCGACGGGAATCTCTGTTCCGTCTCGGCGCAAGGCACACAACGTGAGGCCGCGTCCCATCGGCTGCGGATCGCGTGAGTACGCCTGCCGGTACTGCTCGTGCCGGTTACGAAACCGCTCCGGCAGCAGCAGTTCCAACGCCTGCCCCAATAATTCGGCACGGCGGTAGCCAAACAGCTGCTCGGCCAGCGTGTTCACGTGCACGATCCGGCCGTCCTGGTTCGCGATCACGACCGGGTCGGGAACCAGTTCCAGGACCCCGCGCAGCGCATCGTCCAGGCCCGCATCCGTTTCGGCGTCTCGATTGTCCATGGCGACCTTCCAGTACTTGTTCGAGAACTCCGCCCGCCCAGCATAATATAGCAACCCGGCGAGTTACAGGCAGCACTAGATCAGCGACTGCATGCTACTCAGTCCGACTGGTTCGCGGCAGGCGTAGGGCTCGCCGTAACGCACACCGATCGTCTTGCCCCAGTAGGACGCCTCATCTCGTAACTGCTCCAGGAACGTCGGCGGGTCGGGCGAGCGGCCTTCGACAAATTGGCTGTGGTAGCAGCGGATGGCCGCCAGTTTCTGCTCCCAGAAATCGCTGATGTCCAGGATGAAGGCTGGCTGCGGGGCCAGTTTCAAGTGCACGCAGTAGTAATTGTAGAGTCGCTGGGGATGGCAGGGTTCGCCCGGTAGGTCGCACTTGGTCAGTTTGGCCCAGAAGCGAGCCGCTTCGACCAGCTGGGTGGCCGCCACATGGTCAGGGTGCGAGTCGATCCAATACGGCGTAAACAGCCACCGCGGCCGCACCTGACGGATGACGCCTGCCAGCTGATGCCGGGCCTCCAGGGTGGCCTCCAGCCGGCGGTTGGGCAGACCCAAATTCGACCGCCAAGCCAGTCCCAGGATCGCGGTCGCCGCGGCCGTCTCGCGGCCACGGATTTCGGGACTACCGTACGGCGTCGGCTCGCCGCTGGTCAGATCCAGCACTCCCACGCGGAGTCCCTCGGACTTGAATTTCCCAATCGCTCCCCCCATTCCCAGTTCGGCATCATCCGGATGAGGCGCGATGATCAAAATGTCTAGTTCCATCGGAAGCTCGTTCTTCTTGCTGGCATCGAGCGATGTTTGCATCTTTACGGCCTTTGGTAGTAATTTTGCGACGCCTTGATAATAACGTTGCGAAATGCTAGCAGTGTCGTGATCGCCCCCGAGAAGCTCCCGACGTAAGTCGGTGGGAGTGTTCCCGCCCTGTGCCTAACCCGGAGCCCCCTATCCGAC
>JAPLNJ010001142.1 GCA_026692885.1 Planctomycetota bacterium
TCCATGGCCGACTTGGCCAACTGCTCCATGCGCACGAACCACTGATCGGCCAGGTACGGTTCGATGGGCGTCTTGCTCCGATCCGAGTGCGCCAGATCGATCAAGCGATCCTCGACCGCGCCCAGCAGGTCCAGTTGCTCCAAGTCGGCCACGACCTGCGTGCGCGCTTTGTGCACGGTCAGTCCCTGATACTTGCCGGCGTGGGCATTGAGCGTACCGTTCGGATTCAGGAGGTTAATCATCGGCAAGCCCTGGCGTTTGCCGACGTCGTAGTCGTTGGGATCGTGAGCCGGCGTGATCTTCACGCAGCCGCTGCCCAATTCCGGCTTGGCCCACGGGTCGGCGATCAACGGAATTGGGCGATTGGCCAGCGGCAACAGCACCTGGCGCCCGTCGCGCGCCATGTCGCGCAGTTGGATCAACTGCGGCAGCATCGTCTCGCGACGTTGGCGGATCGCGGCCAACTGGATCTCGAGATCCTCCTGCTCTTTGGCCGGGGCCTTGGCGATCTTCTCCAGCAAGGTGGCTTCCGCTTGGTTCAGGGCGCCGGTGGGATCCGGGTGGACGGCTACGGCCGTGTCGCCCAACATGGTCTCGGGCCGCGTGGTCGCGACCGTCACGTGCGTCGGCTCGCCCGGCTGCGGGTCGATGACCGGATAGCGAAGTTCCCAGAAGTGGCCTTTGACCTCTTCGTGGAACACTTCGTCGTCACTCACGGCGGTCTGAAGATACGTGTCCCAGTTCACCAGCCGCTTGCCGCGGTAGATCAGTCCCTTTTGGAACAGATCGAAGAACGTGCAACGCACGGCGCGGGCGCAGACGTCGTCCAACGTGAAACGGGTGCGGCGCCAATCGCAACTGCAGCCCATCTGTTTCAACTGACCGAGGATGCGGGCTTCGTATTCGGCCTTCCATTGCCAGATCCGCTCGACCAGCTTTGCGCGCCCCAAGTCATGCCGCGTCTGGTTCTCTTCTTCCTTCAAGCGGCGTTCGACCACCGCCTGCGTCGCGATTCCGGCGTGGTCAGTACCGGGCATCCACAGCGTCTCGAAGCCCTGCATCCGTTTCATGCGGATCAGAATGTCCTGGAGCGAGTTGTTCAAGGCGTGGCCGAGGTGCAACGCGCCGGTGACATTCGGCGGCGGGATCACGATGCAGAATGGCGGTCGGCCTGAATTCGGCTCGGCCCGAAAGTAGCCTTGCTGCTCCCACCAGGCATAGAGACGCGGTTGAGCTTCGGCGTAGTCGAATCGATTGGGTAGGGATTCAGGGGAAAACGTAGCGGTCATAGGTAAACGAACCTTCGTAGCAGGTCTCTCCAGAGCCGTGCGGATTTTCGCGGGATTTTGCGCCGAATTGCACGGCTCTGGAGAGCCATGCTACAAACCAATTCCTCGTTCCCACGCTCTGAGGCTGTGAAAGAATGTGCGAACACGATTCATGGTAGGGTGGGCCAAGTACTTGCGGCCCACCAATTCTAAGGAAATGGCCTTGCTTTGGATGGTGGGCCGCGAGTACTTGGCCCACCCTACGATTTCTTCACAGCCGCTCTGCGTGGGAACGAGATTTCGGCTACTCCATTCCATCCTTGCACAGTTTGTACTCAATTGCGTCGACCAGGGCCAGCCAACTGGCCTCGATGATGTTCTCGCTGACTCCGACCGTCCCCCAGACGTCATGCTCGTCCATGCTCTCGATGAAGACCCGGATCCGAGCTGCGGTGCCAGCCTCCGAGTTCACCACGCGGACTTTGTAATCCATCAATTTCATCTTGAGCAGGCCGGGGAACCGGCCGTTGAGCGCCTTGCGAAGTGCGGCGTCCAGCGCGTTCACGGGACCATCACCCTCGGCCACTTCGTGTCGCAGTTCGCCCTGGACCCGCAGCTTGACTGTGGCCTCCGTGACGATCTCGCGATCCTCGTCCGCCGCGACTTCGACGTGGTACTTGACACGATCGAAGTGGGGCGTGAAGGTGCCGGCACAACGTCGTACCAGCAGATCGAAAGATGCCTCCGCCGCTTCGAATTGGTAGCCGCGATTCTCCAAACTCACGACTTCCGCCAAGATCTTGTCCATCAATTCGCGGTTCTGCTCGATCTTGTGCTTACCGGTCATGGCGGCAATGTTGGATCGGCCGGAGAGCTCGCTGACCAGGATCCGTCGCTCGTTGCCGACCAGTTGCGGGTCGATGTGTTCATAGGTCTCGGTCGCCCGACTCACGGCATGGACATGCATGCCGCCCTTATGGGCAAACGCGCTGAGGCCCACGTAGGGCTGGCTGCTGCGCAGGTTCAGGTTGGCCGTCTCGTACACGTAGCGGGAGAGCTCCGTCAGACGCGCCAGACTGCGACCGCCGAGGATTTGACGATTCTTTTTCAAGGCCAGATTGGCCATTACCGAAATCAAGTCGGCGTTGCCACACCGTTCACCCACGCCGTTGATCGTGCCCTGCACCTGCACGGCGCCGGCGTCGACCGCCGCCAGCGAGTTCGCCACCGCCAACTCGCAGTCGTTGTGGCAGTGGATGCCGACCGGGACCTTGAACGCCTTGAGGCATTTCGCCGCAGCGCGGGTGAGTTTGGCGATATCCTCCGGCAGCGTGCCGCCGTTGGTATCGCAGAGGATCACTAATTTCGCTCCGGCCTGAGCCGCCGCCTGGATCGTCTGGGCCGCGAACTCCGGATTCGCTGTCCACCCATCGAAGAAGTGTTCAGCGTCGTAGAATACCTCGCGCCCGGCTTCCGTCAGGAAGCTCACGCTGTCGGCGATCATCGCCAGATTCTCTTCGGGGGACACTCGCAGGACTTCCTTCACATGGAAATCCCAGGTCTTGCCGACCAGGGTGCACACGGGCGCCTGCGACTCGGCGAGCGCCCGCATGCCGGGATCCGCGGCCGCCTTTGTGCCCTTGCGGCGCGTCATGCCGAAGGCGCACACCTTGGCGTGTTTCAGGTTCAGCTGGCGGACTCGTAGGAAGTACTCCGCGTCTTTTTCGTTCGATAACGGATAGCCGCCTTCGACGAAATCGATCCCCATCTCATCCAGCCGTTGAGTGATCTGCAGCTTGTCGTGCAACGACAGGCTGACGCCTTCGCCTTGGGTCCCATCGCGTAACGTCGTATCGTAGATCTGGATCGTAGGCATCGTGTCACCTCACCAACAAAAAACCCTGAAGCCCGCAAGGGGCCTCAGGGCGGTAGTGTGCGCTGTTCGTGGCCAACGTCTCCGCCTTAGGCCCCCGTGGAGATGACGCGAATAATTACGGTGCCGACGAGGCGCGCGCCAGAGACCGCAAGCATTGTTGTGCTGGGAACCCAAGGGACCATCGACGAAGCCTCTCAAAGAATTCTCAGAGTGTAGAAAATAAGCAGTCCGCGCCCGTCTGTCAACGCCGAAGTGGACTATTTGCCCTCCAGGCTGTGCCGGTTTCCCCAAAATCGAGTTACCCACAATAGCCGGACGCGTAAGTTCTGAAGTTGCGAATTTCGGGATACCGCGAAGCGGTTACACAATACAACCGCGGAGCGCCACCCGGGGGAGTTGTTCCTTGACCGAGCCCAACTGCGCTGGCATCAATTGCTGCCCCGCAGCGTCGGCCGTCCAGAGGCCGTGATCCCTTCGCGGTACGGGTTGCTCTTTTCGTAGAGCGCCAAGCGGCTCTTCAGCCCGGCGGCCTGCGTCGGCGGGGCGATCTTGATGGCGGTCTGCAGCTGCTGCTTCGCTGTCGCGAAGTCGCCCGCGTTGGCGTACGCGGCGGCAAGCGTATCGAGGTATTGATAGTCCTGTTGGCCAAGCAATTCGAGGGCCTTCTGGGCGTACTGCACGGCCAGTTGCTCGTTCCGGAAGTCGGGTTCGGGACAGGTTGCCATCAGCCACGCCGCGCTTTGATGGGCGTGAGCGAAATTCCCCTCCAACTCGATGGCCCGCCGATAGTCGGCGTCCGCGCGCGCCCATTGGCCCAGGCTGCGATGGGCGTCGCCACGAATGGTGATCGCCGCGGCGTTGTCCGGAGCCAACTCGACCGCGCGGTTGTAGTCGGCCAAGGCTTCCGAGCGCTGCTGGAGTTGAAAGCGGGTGTGGCCGCGGCGGAGATAGGCTTCGTGATCGTCCGGCTTCAGACGAATCGCCTCGTCGTAGTCGCGGATCGCCTCGGTGTACTTCCCGCGGTCGTAGTAGACCTCGCCTCGGTTGAACCAGGCATTGCCGTAGGTCGGCTGCAGTTCGATCGCACGGTTGAAGTCGCTGATCGCGTCGTCGACCTTGCCCGCCAAGGCGTAGCTGACCCCGCGATTATGATGCGCCTTCCAGTAGTTCGGATTCAACTTGACCGCGGTCTCGAACTCCGACAGGGCCTGCTTATCGAGTTTCGTGGCCCGCTCACGCTGTCCGCTATTGGTCAGCGTACCGGCTTCTTGGGTGTAGAATTCTCCGCGGCGGTTATGGGTCCAGGCCAGGAGTTGCTGGACGTACTCCTTCAAGTCGGGCGCGAGTTCGCCACGCCGGGCTTGCTCGCACATCCGGACAATTTCCGTCAGTTCGTCCGGCGACTTGACGTCCTTGGTCTTGACGTACGCTTGGCGGATAAGTTCCTTGGCGGTCGTCGCACTGGGAACTTTCGATTGAGCTCCTGCCGGTGGCGCGAATAGACACGCCGCGAATAGACACGCCGCGAACACCGCGCGGATCAGACCGGCGATCAGCAGGTCTTCCTTAACCATAGTTCCATCCCTTTTTCCAGTAGTTCCCAGGCCCAGCCCGGTCAAGGTGTCCAATTAGTTGGAGTTCACGCTTTAGCGTGCAGCGGGGCGGGCTCCGCCCGCCCCGGCCGCCTAAAGGCTGTACTCAAACGCCATCGTCCGCCAGATTCTTTCGTGAAAACTGTCCTCTACGGGGCTGCTTTCCAGACCCCCGTCACCTCTGCGGCTCCGTCATTCGCATCGGATCCAACGCCTCATTCAACGTGGACTCGGGCAGGATGCCCTTCTCGCGACACAGTTCGCGAATCGTCTTGCCGGTGGCGAAGGCTTCCTTGGTCAACTTGGCCGCCTTCTCGTAGCCGATGTACGGGTTCAAGCTGGTTACCATCGACAGGCTCTGTTCCACGGAGGCTTCGCAAGCGGCCGGGTTGGCTTCCAGGCCTTCGGCACAAAACTCGACGAACGCGCGTGTCGCGGCGGCCATCAGCCGGATGCTCTCTAGGGTGGCGTGGCCCATCACGGGCATCATGATGTTCAGCTGGAACTGCCCACCGGCGGCGCCGCACAGCGTGATCGTCTGATCGTTGCCCATGACCCGGGCGGCCACCTGCAGCATGCTCTCGCTCATCACAGGGTTCACCTTGCCGGGCATGATCGAGCTGCCCGGCTGGCGGTCGGGCAGGATGATTTCGAAGAATCCGCACCGGGGTCCCGAACCCAACCAGCGGATATTGTTGGCCACGTTGAACAGCGTGACAGCGATTGTGCGCAGGTGGCCGTGGCAGCCGACCAGTCCGTCCCGCTGGGCATTCGCCTCGAAGTGATTGGCAGCCTCGACGAACGGAATCCCGGTTTCCGCGGCCAGCGCGTTGGCCACGCGCTGGCCAAACTCCGGATGCGTGTTGATCCCCGAACCGACCGCCGTCCCGCCAGCCGGCAATTCCAGGACCGCTTCGAGCACCTGCTGAGCCCGTCGCACAGACAATTGCAGTTGTCGGGCAAAACCACCAATCTCCTGTCCCAGCCGCAACGGCGTGGCATCCATCAAGTGCGTCCGGCCGATCTTGATGATCCCGTCCCACTCGCGGGCCTTTTGGGCCAGCGTATCAGCGAGACGCTGCAATGCGGGTAACAGGTCGTTCTTGACCTCCACCGCCGCTGCGACGTGGATGGCCGTCGGGAAAATATCGTTGGTGCTCTGACCCATGTTCACGTGGTCGTTGGGATGCACCGGCTTGTCCGGCTGGAAGCGATCGCCTCCGAGGATCTCGATGGCCCGGTTCGAGATGACTTCGTTGACGTTCATATTGCTGGATGTACCGGAACCGGTCTGGAACACGTCGACCGGGAATTCGCCATCGTGTTTGCCTTCGGCCACTTCCCGGCATGCCTGCAGCAGGGCTGCGACCTGTTCGGAGCGGAGCGGGTTCTTCCCCGTGCCGGTCAATTTGCCGAGATCGTGGTTGGCCACGCCGCAGGCATATTTCACGAGTCCCAACGCATGGATCAGGGCGGGCGGCAGTGTCCATCCGGAAATCGGGAAGTTCTCGACGGCGCGTTGGGTCTGCGCCCCGTAGTAAGCCCCGGCGGGAACCTGTACTTCCCCCATCGAATCACGTTCAGTGCGGAAGTCGCTCATGTTGGAACTCCTGTTGGTGTTTGTGCACCGGGTCATGATAGCTTGTTGACCCCGCTCGGCCAAGATGAAGTGGAGCGGCAGACAGTCCTGATCGGAACGTTGCGCACCGCATCCCGAAGCGTCAGCGAGGAAGAACTCCGTTTCCTCGTTGACACTTAGGGTTGCGGCGATTCGCTGCTAGCGTTCTCTGAAAGCAGGAGTTTCGATCACCGCCTGTACGCACACGATTCTGCGGGTTCGATCGCTCATGCCCAAATGCTGGCAGTGGTGGGACTTGCGGTAGCCGGAGCCAGCTCGCCCGTCGACCGTGAAGACGTGGCGCGACGGTTGGGATTGTCTTCCTGCCGAGCGGGTCTGCCATCCAGCCCGGCGCGCTGACGATCCGAGCGTAGGCCCAGGGTTTAACCGTGTGCCGCTGGCTCTGCCGGTCCTGATGCGAACCCCCGACCTCGATCCTGTTACTTCCCAAACCGGGGCAGGATGGCAAACAGCCGTCGGTGAGAGAGTCTTGGGTGGGCCGCGCAAAACTGGGCGGAAGACTCTCTGAGCCCTCGTTGCCCAGAGGCCGCAAAAACTGAAATTTGAAGGACTGACCCATGACGGTCTACACGAAGGTGTTGAGCCGTTTTGCTTCGACGAAGGGCCTCAAGTTGCGGGTCAGCTTCGAGGTCCCCGCCGAAGGCGAGCAAGGAGCCGCGAAAGCGAACGAGGCGAAGACCGGGCTCAAGGAGTTGCGTTTGGACGACGAAGTCACACTGGGGTAACCTTACGGCACACGCGCACTCGACCGTGGACATCGACGGTGCGGCCGTGGACGTGAATGCCCATCGGGTGGCAGTAACGTGCTGCTCTATGCCGCGGATCGGGCTGCGCGGCATCGGCCCCGATCGGCAAGAAGGCATACCATTCGCCGTGGTTGGCTCCGGGTTAAACGACCCGCGCCCCTCACTCGGCGAACTTAGCGGATTCTTCCGAGGGTGGTCGGCGGCGGAATACCGAATACAGCAGCGGCGTGAGATAGCAGTTGAGCACCATGTCCATCGCCATGCCGCCGATGACCACGATGGCCAGCGGCCGCTGGCTCTGCGCACCGATCCGCGTGGAGAGGGCGGCCGGCAGCAACCCGAAAATGGCCGTCAAAGCAATCATCATCATGGGCCGCAGACGCTGTGTGGCGCCTTCCAGCAAGGCTTCCTCCAGCGACTTGCCTTCCAATCGCAACCGATGGATCGCCGAGACCAACAGCAAGCCGTTCATGACCGCCACGCCAAAGATCGAGATGAAGCCGACCGCTGCCGAGATACTGAAGTTCGTCCCGGTCAGCATCAAGGCCCAGATGCCGCCGCAGAAGAGCGTGAAGACGTTGGCCAACACTAGCGACACGTCCACCAACGAGCGGAACGCCAAGTACAACAGGACCACGACTAGTCCCATCGCGAGCGGAATGATCAGCATCAGCCGCCCTTCGGCAGCCTCCATCTCCTCGAACTCCCCGGCCCATTCCACGCGGAACGGCGACTGCACCAGATCCTTGGTCGCCCGTTGAGCATCGGCCACGGCCCCAGCCAGATCGCGTCCACGGATATCGAACTTGATGGCGATGAACCGATTGGATTGCTGGCGATAGACGGTCGAGGCTCCGGGCTGTACAAAAGAACCCTGCTGATCCGGGTGCCCCTGGCTGTCGATCGGCGTGACCAGATCCTTCAGCCGCCGGCGCGGAGTTCGGGTCAAGTCATTCAGAGTGCCCGCCGTTTGGCTGCCCACTAAGGTCGGCGGCGTCAGGCTATTGCCGAGCGCCGCCGGGCCACGCCCCGGCCCCGTGACCAGGCTGGCGGCCTGGGTCGGAACGGCGCTGGACAACATGAGGTTGTTCTGGACATCCACCGGGATATTCAGGATGGCCGTCTCGGTCGACCGCAGTCGTTCGGGCCAGCGGACGGTGATGTCGAAATTGCGTTCGCCCTCGATCATGTCCGTGAGGTTCTTGCCGCCCACGGCCGTCTCGATCACGTCCTGCACGGCCTCGGTCGTAACGTTCCACTTGGCGCACTTGCGGCGGTCGACAGGAAAGGTCAGGTTCGACTGGCCTAGGATTCGAAACACGCCCGCGTTCTCCACGCCCGGAACCTGCTTGAGGGCGGCAATCATCGTGTTGGCCATCTGCTCCAGGCCGTGCAAATCGGGACCGATGATCTTGACCGAGTTCTCGCCCTTGACGCCGGACATGGCCTCCAACACGTTATCGCGGATGTTCTGGGAGAAGTTCCACGTGACGCCGATCAGGTGCTCGTCCAACGCGCGGTTCATCTCCGCGACCAGCTCCTCCTTGAGGCGGGGCCGGTCGCGTCCGGGAGGCACCGGCCAGGCCTCGTGGGGCTTCACCGGAATAAAGAATTCGGCGTTGTAGAATCCCGTGGGATCGGTGCCGTCGTCCGGCCGGCCGATCTGAGCCACCACCGATTCCGTCTCGGGATACTGCTTCATGATCGCCATCGCCACGCGGGTCCGCTCAGTGACTTCTTCCAGCGCGGCGTTCAGCGGAAAAGTACCGCGGACGTAGATGTTGCCTTCCTCCAGTTCCGGCATGAATTCCCGACCCATTTGCGCCACGACGGTCAGGGTCAACACCCACAGCGCGGTGAATAGCCCCAGACTCAGCCAACGGAAGGTAAGTACCCGCTGCAGTTGCTTCGCGTAGCTGGCGACCAGCACCCGGACCAGGAAATTCTGCCGCTTCGGCTGGAGGTTTCGCAACAACAACTCACAGAGCACGGGAGACAGCACCAAGGCCAACAGCAAGGCCCCTCCCAGGGCCGAGGCGTAGGTATCAGCCATCGGTCCGAAGATCTGCCCTTCGGGGCCTTTCATGGTAAACAACGGGATGAACGCGCAGACCATGATCGCGGTCGAGAAGAACAGACTGCGCTGGATCTCGCTGCTGGCATGCAGGATCCGGTCGCGGAGCGGCAACTCGGCGTGGCTCCCGGTGCTGAGGTGCCGGTAGATGTTTTCCACCATGATCACCGTGGAATCGACGATGATCCCGAAGTCGACCGCCCCGATCGACAGCAGGTTCGCGGACTTGCCACGCAAGAACATGATTGCGAAGGCGAACAGCAGCGCCAGCGGCACGTTCAACGCCACAATCAGGGCGGTGCGAATATTGGAGAGGAACATCAGCAGGATGGCCACTACCAGACCCATGCCCATCAGCAGGTTCTCGTTCACCGTCTCGGTGGTCGTATGGATCAAGTCCGTGCGGTCGTAGTACGGTTCGATTTTCACGCCAGGGAGCAAGCGGCCGGACGTGTTGTTCAGTTCGTGGATCAGGGCCGTCACATCCTTCAGAGCCGGCAGCGACTCCTCGCCCTTGCGTAAGAGAACCACGCCCTGAATCACATCGTCGTCGTCAAGCCAGCGCCGGTTGCCCTGCGGGTCCAGGAGTTCCTGGCCACCGCGTTGGTCGACCAACGGCGTACTGAACATCACTCGGCCCAGGCGGCTCAAGTGCCCCACGACGACGCCTTGTTCTCCCGGTGTGTCGCCGCCGGGGCGCAGCGGGCCGCCTTCGACGAGGTCGTCCACTTTGACCGGCACGCTGTTGACCGAAGCCACCACGATCTGCCGCAGCTCTTCGATCCGCCTTGCTTCTTCCGTCCGCAGGTAGTCGCGTGCCGCCTGTGGCGTCGGCAGGGTCATCGCCTTCTCCATCGGGTCCTCGCCATAGCCGATCAGGCCGAGACCGCGCACGACTTGGACGGTCCCGCCTTGCCGCAAGTACTGCGCGCCGACGTTCGAGTTGCTCTTGCGGATGGCGTCCTCCAGCATTTGCAGCGTGATGCTGTAACGCTGCAGGCGGTCCGGGTCAGGGCGAATCTCGTAGCGTTTGGTCGTGCCCCCGTAGCTGGCCACGTCCGCAATCCGCGGCACGCGGCGGAAATGTCGCTCCAGCGTGAAATCCTGGAGTGATTTCAGATCGTTCAAGCTATAGATTGGCCGCCTTAACGCATCCTGGGGGTTGCGGAGAACGTACCGCATAATTTCCCCAGTCGGCGAAGTCGGCGAGATTACCGGCATCACGCCGGGCGGCAACTCCGCCAGCCGCAAGCGGTTGATGATCTCCTGCCGGGCTTCGGCCAACGGAATGCCGTATTCGAACTGGTTGCGGATGTGGCACAACTGGAACATGGACTCGCTGCGCATGGACGTCTGCCCAGGAATCCCCGACAACGCGACTTCCAGCGGGGCGGTGATCTGACGCTCAACCTCCTCGGCCGAAGCACCGGGAAACTGGGCGATGATCTCCACGATTGCCGGCGCTGGGTCGGGGTACGCTTCCACGTTGACCCGTTTGAACGAATACAGGCCGAACGCCAACAGCGACAACGCGAGTAAGATCACGACCAACCGGCTGTGGATGGCCCAACGGATGAGGTTCTTGATCATGGTCGTTGCGTCTTGGTCCCTGGGGACGTGCGGCTTCTATTTCTTGGCGGCCTGCAGATCGCGCAGCGCGCCCAGCAGTTCCACGGCGCCGGAGGTTACCACCCGCTGGCCCGCGACCAAGACCGACGTACCGGGTTCCGTAGGGGATTCGGATTTCACGGTGACGGTCGCGCCGAGCCGTCGCGCCAGGTGAATGCGCTGCAGTTGGTATTCGTGTTGGCCGGCCGCGGGTTGCACGAACACAAACTTCTCCGCGCCGGTTTCCAAGATGGCTGCCGCGGGAATCACCACCTCATCGCCAGGACAGGCGAGGCGGACCGTGGCGGTGACGAACTGGCCAACCCGCAGTCGTCCCGCGGGGTTCTGCACCCAGCCCATGACGAGCGCTGTATGCTGGGCGGGATCAACGATCTGGCCGATCCGATCGACGGCGCCTTCTTGCGGCACCGCCTCCGGTTCGGCCGGCACCGTGACTCGCCAACGGCGTTGGTCCGCGGGCAGGGCATCTAGTCGAGGCAGGTCTTCCTCGTAGGCATGGGCCACCACCCGCAGACGGGATAGATCCGCAATTTTGAACAGTTCGTCCGTCGTCTGGATCATCTCGCCGGCGGCGACATTCCGTTCCAGGACTACGCCTGTCAACGGCGCTCGGATTTCCACGCGTGCCCACTGATGGACCAATTCATCATCCGAGTGCGGCCCCGCCAGGCCGTGACGTTTCGCTTCGTCCTGCAAGGCTTGAATCGTGTCTTCGCTCTCTCGCCACGCCTGCAGGGTCCGGGTAATCCGGTCCACGACAATCTTGCCAGCCTGCATCACACGCTGGGCCTCTCGCAAACTTCGTTCGGGCAGATCGCCCTTCTTATACAACTCCAGCAGCCGGTCATACGTGCCCTGGTCCAACGACGACTGCAATAAGGCATCGACCAACTCGCTCTTCTTCTCGCCCAACTCCCGGCTCCAGACGACGGCCAACAACTCGTTCTTCTCGACGGTGTCTCCCGTGACCACGGGCGATTGGGTCGCGGAGCGAGTCGGCAACTCGACCACCTCGCCGGCAAACCGGCTGCGGACTGTGGCATACCGATTCGGATCCAGAGTCAGCGTGCCCGAGAACCGTAATTCGGTCGCTTCGGTCGCCGGTTGTCCAGCCACAACTTGCACGGGCACAGACGCCGCCACCTTGTCGGAGATCAGCAGCCGGTCCGGGTGCTCCGGGATGAGATCGGCCGAGAAAGCGGCGGTGGCGGACTCGTTCGCCGCCGGCTCCACGGGACGCAGTCTCTGGACCAGCTGCGGTCCATAGAAGGCCGCCACGGCCGCCATTCCGACGATAACCACGACTCCGACGAGCCACGAGGCTCTGGCCTTGGCGATCCAATCACGAACACGGAAACGACCTGCCTGCTCGGCCACTGTCTCGCGGGCCTCGTCTGTCACATGGCACCTCATCATTCGCTGGTTCGCTGATCAGTAAGCTCAGGCGTCTTCAAGCCTAACAATTAGGGTGGCAATGCGTGAGCGGCAAGGCGCTAGCCGCCGGTTCCGCACGCCACCGGCGGCTAGCGCCTTGCCGCTCACAAGCCTCAACTCAAGCTTCGACGAAGCACTAGGCGTCGTCGGCCAACAAGCCCGCCACGGCCTCCAAGGCTTCCCCCGCTTCGGCCCCCAACGCCGAGAGCACGAGTTCGGTGCCCTGCGGGGCTGCCAGTGACAGCAGGTCGAAGATGCTAGCGGCATTTGCCGTCCGGCCACCGTTCCGAACCATCACCTGCGCTCGGTGCTTGCGGACTTCGCTGACTATGGCCGAGCAGGGCCGAAGATGCAACCCCTGTACATGGCTGACCCGCACCGTGCGGAAAGAATATGTCTCCGGCAAATCGCGTTGTTCTCCAGCACGCGACACCACCACATCACGGGGAGACGGCTTCGAGAGTTCCTGTAAAGCAAGCCTGACGGTCCTCCTGACATTCGACCTGATGAAGAGGATACGTTCCATAGGAAATCCCTTTCCATGAACTGCGCCGTCACCATAATCCCTCGGTGACGGTTGACGATTATGCGGGAACTTCTTCGAGAGTCCCTGTACTGCAAACATGACTGAAAGCCTTGATCACAATGAAACGGATGGTCCTATTTTCGTTCCGCCCCCATCCGGGCTTGCCCCGGTGGAGCGAGGTTTGTGGACTACGCCACGGGTCCGCAACCGCCTCACTTCTTCCGCCGCCTCCCGCCTGCCGCCTTCGGCGGCGGGCGGGAGGCGGCGGAAGGCAGCACGGCTGGCGTCTGCCGACGTAGTGTACGAAACCCAATTCCACCGGGGCAAGCCCAGTGGGGATCGCAGGTTACGCTTAACCTCCTGCCATTCGGGGCAAGCCCGGATGGGGACCAGACCTGCCAAGCTGGAACAAAAGCCGGACCAGATCTCACCATTGCAAGGACTCTCTGGGATACAATGTTGCGCGGCCCAGCCCCAGCCTCAATGCCGATCCGTCGCATCTGCCGGATGCGGAGTGCAACCCCCGCACCACAGCCCGTTTCAACTCGGTCAAGTCCTCGCTCTTCTCAATGCAGGCGGTGGCCAGGGCGCTCCGGC
>JAPLNJ010001143.1 GCA_026692885.1 Planctomycetota bacterium
GGGCAGAGCGTAGCGGCGTAGCCGCGGAGCGCCGCCCTGGGTACTGGATCGATTCAATACGGTAGCCCTGTAAGGGCGAAACAAATCGGTTCATCCCGCACGCAGCGTTCGTCCGATGCGGCCAAGGCTTGTTTCGCCCCTACAGGGCTGGTGTTCTCAATCCTCTCCTAACCCAGGGCGGCGCTATGCGTCTACGCCGCTCCGCTCTGCCCTGGGCTGTCATGTGGCTGCCCCTATCGGGGCGAAGAACTTATGTATAGCGACGAGGGCTTGCCCGGGGGATACTTCCGTTTCTTGCTATCCACACGCGGATCCCACTCCCGCCTCGCCCGCGGCGGCTTCGCCGCGGGCGAGGCGGGCGAGGAAGGGGCGCGTCGGGCCGCCTGGTGTAGCGAGAAACGTGAGCCTCCACGGGGCAAGCCCGTGGCAACCAACTCGCAGAACCGAAACCTTCGGCCAGCGATCAACGGCTGGCTTGTTGGAATGAGGAAGTTATTTCGTGAGCGTTGCTAGTAGTCGTCGCCGTACAAGTCCGCGCACCATTCCGCGGCGTTCCCGTGCATGTCGTTCAGGTCCCAGTCGTTGGGCTTCTTTCGCCCGACGGGATCAGGGCGAGTTTCATGCGGATCGAGTTGGTAACCTCGACCGGCACGCCAAGCTGCTTGGCCCAAGCCGCTTGATGCTGCCTGGCTGTGGCGGCGTCGAAGGGAGCGATGGCCAGCGGCGGCCCTGCGCTCGAAGCCGCAGACGTGGGCGGCGCTGCCGGCTTGTAGCGAATCCGCAAATTGCTGAACTTCATGCCGCATCGTATACCTCCCAGGCGAATGTAGCGGGGATGGATGTGGTCGATGCGTCCGTTGGTGGCGGTCCAGCCTAACGCGTTCAAGGTGACTCGCGATTTGCCGTCGACGTAGCGCAAGTCGACCTTGAAGGCCTGGGGCTGGTCGAATTGAGGCTGCACGCCTTCCGTGATCGTTTGACTCACCAGAGTCGTGGCACCCCTGCCGTCCGGGAGGCGAATGGCGGCCCACCAAGCGATGCTGGGGCCCGTAGGACGCCTGATGAAGGTCTGCGGCCAATAACCCTGGCCGCCGCCCAGTTCCTCCACGAGCGTGAGCGCTCCCCAAATGTCGCTCCGTTCGTCCACGGCAAGTTTCGCATCGCGGAAAAATGTCTGTTGCCAACACACCGTGATATCGCCATCCAACGGCGTTTTGAGGATTATCCAGAAGTCCCCCCCTCGTCCCACCAGCTCGCCATTTTCAATCCGCCAATTGCCGGAGTCCTTCCGGAAATCATCCAGTTGTTCGGGTTTGGAGAAGTCGTAGACGATCTCTTTCCAGCCAGGTGGGAGGGGCTCCACCGCGGGTGCGACGACGGAAGGCCTCGGAGTGGCGGGTTTCTTCCCGTTGTCGGAGGCTTGGGGCGGCGCCGTTGGCGGTGGCGCAGGAACCGGTGGCAAGCCCGCAGCCCAGGCGCAACCCCGGCGATAGAGTTCGCCGACTCCAGGCATTTGCATGGATTTCGCGTCGTGCCCCAGAAGACATTGGAACACCCGCCCCTGCCCACATTGATACGTGAACGCTATGGGGTAATCCTTGCCATCGACCTTTGATCGGGAAGTCGCCAGGACCTCGATCGGACGATCGCCGACTAAGCCAGCATACAACTCGTCGTCCGCGTCGAACGATCCCAAGCCCCGCGTAATCGGGTGCTCCGTGTTCGCAACAGTAACGCGAAATGGCCCGCGGGGGTCAGTGCGAGAGACCTTAGCAACCCACACACGACCGACGAGTTGGCGGTACTCCGGCCAGTCTTCCCAGTCGGCGCAGGCGGTGTGGATGAGGAAGATACCTTTGCCGCTCTCCAAGTACTTGCGGAGGTTCTCACGTGCCGACCGTCCCAGGGAGGGCACACTGAAGGCCGACCAAGTGTGCAGCACGATCGCTTCATACTGGTGAATTGCGGCATCAACCATGAATGCCGAGTCCGCCACCGTGCGGACACGCAACCGGGGATCCTTCTGTAGCATGTCGACCACGAGGGGAGTCGTCGCACGCCAGTCATGAAACTTCTCCTCGCCTGTGATGATGAGGACATTCGGCGTCGCGGACACGGGCAGAGCGGCAGTGGGCGAATCCGGTTTGACTCCGGGCGGCTGCGACGCTACGTCGGCTTTGGGCTCCAGGCTGAAGCGAATCGGCACTTGTGTCCCACGGCGGACGGTGAACGATTTCGTAACGGTCTTGAATTCGCCCGAAGTGACCTCCAACTCATGCTCGCCCACGGTGAGTTCCAGCGGTTCCTTCAGCCCGCCGATCTGGATCTTGCGGCCGTCGACCTTCACGTTGACCTCGGGCGCCGGGTCTGGCAGTTCGATCTTGACCGTGCCGTGGTTCGTCTTCACGTAGATCACCACGGCCAGCAGCAACACGGTCGCCGCTCCCGCCGCGGCAATCGCCCAACCTCTCGGCCCGCGAAACCGCGGCGGAATCAGACTCTTCCGCTGTCGCCGCGCCCGTGCGGTTACCGCCGACGAAGTCCTGCGGGCATGGGCCTGATCGGCAATTACCGTGAAGACATCCGCAGCCGGCTGCGGCGCCGGTTGCCCGCCGACAACCACAGCCACCTGGCCGCCTAACTCTGACCAGGGAGCTTGGAACAACAGCGATTCCGCCGGCGTCGCCAAGACCGCCTCCAAATCGACGACCAAGTCGGCTGCCGATTGGTACCGCTGTTCCGGTGCCTTCTGTGAACCCTGCGCCAGAATCCGGCACACGGCGTCAGACAGATTCGGAACGAGGGTCCGCGGATCAGGGAATGGCTCATAGCGGTGCTGATAACCCAAAGCCGCCAAGTCGGGCGCATCAAACGGCAGATGGCCCGTGAGCAACTGGTAGTAGGTGCAGATCAGGGCGTACAGGTCACAGCGGGCATCCACCTCTTGGCCCACCCACTGTTCCGGGGCCATGTAGGCCGGCGTGCCCATCAGTGTACCTTGCTGGGTCAGTCGGGTGTCGACCACCTTGGCCCGTGCCAAGCCGAAGTCGACTACCTTGGTCACGCCCTTTTTGGTCCGCATCAAGTTGGCCGGCTTGATATCCCGATGGACGAGTCCGGCCTCGTGGGCTGCCGCCAGACCGGCGGCCGCGTCGCGGATCGCCCGCGTAGCCTCCCGCCACTCCAGCGGCCGCTCGGGCGCGACCGCTTTTTCCAGCGACCCGCCCTCGACCAACTCCATGACCAGGTAGGCCACGTCGCCTTCGGCACCGACTTGGTAGATCGTGACCGTGTTGGCGTGCTGCAACTGGGCCACGGCGCGGGCTTCCCGCAGGAACCGTTTCAGGTATTCGGGCTCCTTGCCATGTTCGGCCCGCAGGGTCTTGATGGCCACATCCCGCTGCAGATCGGGATCGTGGGCCAGCCAGACCTCGCCCATGGCCCCGCCGCCCAGACGCCGGCGCACGACATAGGAGCCGATCTTGGCGGGCTGGTTGCGTTCGGCGGCCGGCAGGTCTGCGACGGACGCGGCTTCAGGTTCGGCAGCTGCGGGCTGGACCAGGGCCGACTTTCGTGGCAGAGGCGGAGGCCCGGAGTTCGCCGGTGACGGCGGGGGCGTCTGCCCAGACGTTTCGTCCACGGACATCTTCAGAGTGAACGTCTCACCGCATTTCTTGCACTTGACGCGGCGTCCGAGACTTGTCTCGCCGATCGAGTACGATTGTCCGCAATCCTGATTCGGGCATTTGACGAGCATGGCCATGGAAGGACTCCCTGCAAATGCAAGTCTGCCGCCTGCGGTCCGAGGTCACTCGCCCGCCGCGTCAGTGAGGGACGGTTGGGGGCGTGTTTCTCATCCGGTCCCCTTTCTCATCGGGTTCCCGTCGCTGGCGAGCGTCAATTGCACTGGGCACGAAGTATACCGCTCAGGAATGGGGGCGTCCAGCTCCGCGCCGTCTACGGCAGCCACGACTGTCTGCACGAAACGCCAACGGGTCAAGGTGTAGGAGGCAGAGGGCAGGAAACAGAATCGTCAGTCTTCCAGCCACTCTTCACGGGATATGCCGGCTTGCCGCAGCAGCCGACTCAGCAGACCGACACCGATGTCGCCTTCGTGTCTGTTCGGAATGATCACGGTGAGGTCTCCGCGTCGCATTTGTGGATGCCGACCGCCGGCGTACGGACCCTGAAAACCAAGCTCCGATAGACGCCGTACGAGATCCTGCCAGGAGATCGGAGTTAGTTTGGCCGCGGGTGAGGCTCACACGGGCTGAGTCAGTTGGTTCAGGTCGACATCGGCCAGAACCGGAATCTCCAGCCCCAAACGTAGACGAAGGGCAATCCAGTCGCTGAGCGCCTCGCGCAACTCGCAACGACAGCCCTCCAGCGTCACATGCCGAGCCCAGACCCCCTGGAGCCCTGAGATCTCTCCGTAATAGGTTCCTTCGTCCTCGATAACCTCGTACACCGCTCGTTGCATCGCTAGATCCAGATACTTGGCAAGCATCTCTATGCCACCCGTAGCGTTTCACGCTGGTTGATTTCGCTAACCTGGCCGTTCAGCGTCCACAGGTCGTACAGGACGCCAAATCCGAGCAGACCGCCCGTGAAGAGGAAAATCAGCCCCGTGCCCCACTTGCCCAGATAGAAACGGTGGATGCCGAGGGCGCCCAGAAAGGTCAACAGGATCCAGGCCACCGTGTAATCCCAAGGGCCAGCCCGGTAGCGAAAGTCCGCTTGCCGATCCATGCCGGGGATCAGAAACACGTCGATCAGCCAACCGATGCCCAACAATCCGAGCGTGAAGAACCAGATCGTTCCGGTCAGCGGGCGACCGTAATAGAAACGATGTGCACCGGTGAAACCAAAGATCCACAGCACGTAACCGACCGACTTCAAGTGCGTGTCATCCGTGGCCGTCATCGTTATCCCCTTCGCCCTTACTCCTTTACTTTACCACGCCGTGCCGCGCATGCCCCGTTGACCGGAGGGCGAGTCGTAGATCTCGAACGAGCGGTAGTGGAAGCCGCCGAAGTACTTGGGGTACATTTCCGGCTGAGACCAGGAGGAGTCGTAGGGGCGTGGGCGGTCCCACTGACCCGGACGGTCGCGCGAGGGCGAGGGTTTCGGTGCCGCCGCGGGACGATCGCGGAGCAAACCCAGGAAGGGAAGATCGGCGTGGGCCGGGGAACCGTTCGGGAGGGATGTCGCGGCGGCAACCGTCAGAGCCAAGGCCAAGCGTCTCATGGTAGAACTCCGTGTTCGCGTCGAGGCGGTCAGCGGATACAGTACAGATA
>JAPLNJ010001144.1 GCA_026692885.1 Planctomycetota bacterium
GATGAGTTCTGCGGTGCCGCATCTGGAAGCCCTGTTGGCGGAGGCGGCCGCCGAGCCGAGCAAGACGGCGGCGCGAGCGCAATGGACCGGCCGGCTGCTCCGACTGGCCGCCGACACCAAAGCGACCCCCGACGTGACCGCCCTGTTGACCGCCCAAAGACGCGAATCGGTCGTCAAGATCATGGCGGAGGCCTTCCGCGGAATCCGCACGCCGGAAGACATCCAACAGGCCCTCGATCAGTTCGAGCCGGTTTTGACCCTGGCGGGAGATCCGGTACGCGGCAAGCAGGTGTTCACCACCGCGACCTGTGCCGTCTGCCACCGGCTCGGCGAGGTCGGCACGGAAATCGGGCCGGACTTGATGACCCTGGTGGATCGTTCCCCGCAATATCTGCGGATTGCTGTGATCGATCCCAATCGGGCTGTCAAGGAGAAGTTCATGGAATATGCGGCGATCACGGCGGGCGGCCAGATCGTTTCCGGAATGCTGATCGAAGAGACCAGCAACAGCCTGACGTTGGTCGACGCGGCCGGCAAGCATCACGTGATCCTGCGCAAGAATCTGGAAGAACTGCTCGCCCGAGGCCGTTCCCACATGCCCGAGCGTCTGGAAGCGGGGCTCACTCCGCAGCAGATGGCGGACCTGTTCGCCTTCATCCGCGGGACGGGCCCGCAACGGCCGTCGGCGGTCGTGACCCATGCGCCTATCCCGGTTCGCGCGGAGGCGGATGGTTCGCTACGGCTGTTGGCGCGGCAGGCCGAAATCCTCGCGGCCAAGGTCCACTTCGACGGCCAGCAGGATTGTCTGGTGTGGCAGGCGGGTGAGCCCGGTGATCACATCGCCTGGACGGCCGACGTGCCTCAAGCCGGGACGTACCTGGCCTACGTGCAATGGACGCAGTTGCCCGAGTACGCCGACAATCCGTTCGCAATCGAGGCCGGCCAGAGCCGCTTGGCCGGCAGGTTCCCGAGCACCGGCGGCTGGGGCAAGTGGCAGCGTAAGTCGTTCGGCCGGATCGAGCTGACCGCCGGCCGACAACGGATCGTCCTCCGTCCCGACGGCCCGATCAAGGGTGAACTCTCAGACCTTCGCGAGGTGCAACTGGTGCCCGTGACCGAGGGAAAGTAGCCGCTGTAGCGGAAGTCGTGAGACTTCCGACGTTTCGCGAACTGACGGCCCGAATTCTCACGAATTCGGCTACGACATTTTCCGCACGTTTTCCGGTCTTCTGCAAATTCGTTCCTTGTGCCCTCGACGAACGGTTTCCGTGTTTCGGCGTTGACTTCGAGTTAGTTCGACTGTCTAACTTCGACCCCTGCCGCCTTGCGGCTCACCATGTTTAAGTGCAAAGTAAGTGGCATTGCGATGGCGCTCAATGCTTGCCGACCGCAAAGTTGCGCGCAGCGTGTGCGCATCCAGTAAGGCGAGCGGAAGGAAATAACTTACCCAACCCGATGTAGGATGGTCTTCCCGTAAGACGGCCCTCCGAGGCCGTCCACTGCGTCCCGCAGGTTGGTTTACCAGACGGCCTCGGAGGGCCGTCCTACGAGTAAGTTATTTCCGTCCGCTCGCCTAACGAGGCACTCCAGAACTCAATAGCGAGGGCAGTTCGATGACGGCAGTGTTTGGCACGGACTTGATTAGCGCGTATTTGTTGCTGATGGCAATCCTGGCGATGTTGGTCGCTTCGTTGCTTTGGCAGCAGCAGCGCACGGGGCGGACGGTCGCCGTGTGGCTGGCGGCGGCGGTCTTGGGAGTTCTGTTGGGAAGCGTTGGTTCTTATGCTGGCATGCGTCTTAGCAGGAACCACCTCGCGGCGGATTTCGCGGGTGGCCCAGCAGCAGCTGCGGACAGCATGCCCGCTTCGCCGTCCTCTGGAGGGCCAGGGATGGGCGGTATGGGTAGTGGTATGGGTGGCGGTATGGGGGGCGGTAGGGGGGGGCCGCAGCCAAAGGGCGAGCTGGTGAGTGTGGTGCGAAAACTGGATCTGCTGACCAGCGATATTGCGATCACGCTTTCGCCCACTCAGGCCGAGGCCATCCTGAAGAGTCTGGCGGACCTCGACAAGGCGGAGGATCTGTCGGATGACGACGCCAAAGCCAAACGCGAAGAGATTCTCGCCGTGCTGGACGAGGCACAAAAGGCGAAAATCGATGGGATCGGTCTGCCCCGTCAGGCACGGGCCCAATCGTCAGGTGGCCCTGCCCCGACTCCACCGGCGAACCCCTTTAGCCAACCCACGGAAGCGAAGGCCCTCAGCAGCCTGTCGGGGAAACTGACGCCCAAGAAGGATGCCACCTCGCCGGCTCCGAAGCAGTAGGCCCTGCTCTCGCACTGAGTTGCCCACGTGGTTAACTAGCACCAAACGGTTTCTTGGTCCTGACGCGTAAAGAATGAGATTTTTCGGTTCCGCAGTGCCGGGCCCCAGGCAGGGCTCAGACGTACAGAATTCAAAATTGGCGGACAAACCACTCCGACTTGGCAAAGTCACCAAACCGCCAATTTTGAATTCTGTACGTCTGAGCCCTCGCGGCAAACCTCGTCCAGGCGACAACGTTAAACCTCATTCTTGCCACTCACACCGTCAAAAACCGTTTGGTGCTAGCGCGGTCTTGCTGCACTGGGCGGCAACGAAAAGTAGCCGAAGGCGCCAGATTTCGGGGGAAGCGGGGTAACTGCCGCACGGCGAAACGGCCAGAATTCTGGCGAATTCTGCTACTCGCAACTTCAAAGCGTTCAAAGACCTCCCGCACGTGGTTGCGCCGAGTTTTGTGCCCCTCACCCCCGACCACTCTCCCCGGAGTACCGGGGCGAGGGGAGCAGGACAGGCCGGCACCGTCGGCCGCTTTGGCTGCGGCCGAGCGCAGCGAGTTCGTGCTACAAAGTCTGGCCGCGATTGTCCGGCTTGGCCTCAGCGCTGTCCGGTTCACTGCCCGGTTCGCTGTCCGGCTTGGCCTCCCTGGGGGGCGACAGATTTATCAGCAGGTCCGCCAGCCGTCCCTGCTGCTGTGCCAGGTCCACCAGTTCCCGCGCCTGTTCCGCCGTCAAGGAACCCTGACCGACGCGCAGGGTCTCCAACTGGCCGGTCCGCCGGTTGAGTTCCTCTTGCATGGATTTCAATAACTTCAGTTCGGCAAGTCGCTGGATCGCGTCGACGCTGGGCTGGTTCGACGGAGGCTGTGCGGAAGGATCCGCGTCCGGTGGTTTCTGTTCGCCTGTCGCGTCCGGCTTCAGGGCCTCTCGCAGTTGCAGCAGACGGGTCAGCGCGCGCTCCTGCGGCTGCTGAGCCGCTCCGCCGGTCTCCGCCAAATCGAGCTGTCTGGCGGCCTGCTCCATGTCCTGCGTAGCCTCGCGGAAGCCCAACGCAAAGGCTGCTGCCTCTCGGACCTTGTCCCCCAGTACACCGGTCTCGGTGGCCAGCGAACGCTGTTGAGTAGCCAAGTCTCGGACGCTGGCGAGCTGTTCGCGACGGAATTGTCCTTGCTGTTGCCGCAGGCCCTCCAGTTCGGTGGTCGCGCTATTCGAAGCTTGTTGGCGGCCGATCAATTCGCTGACATCTTTATCCAGGCGGGCCATCTGCTCCTGGAACAAGTCCTGCTTGGCCTGCTGCCGTTCGCCCTGAATCTGTCGCTCGGCCTGATCCAGGATCTGCTCGGCCTGTTGACCCTGTTCCAACGCCGCCGCTGGGTCGTCCCGGTCGCTGGCCTGAGCGGCCTCCTGCTGGCGAACACTCGCCTGTTCCACAAGACGCGCCGGAGCCTGGGACTGGAGTCGTTGCAGACGGCGGGCCAGTCGCTGAGATTGTTCGGCCAATTCCTGTTGTTGGCGGACCAATCGCTGGAGTTCCCGTTGGCGTTGCTCCGGGTGCTTGAGTTGCGCGGCTTGGTCGAACTGTTTGTTCAGCGTTTCTTGCTTGCCACGCAGTTGTTTCAGCTCCTCGGCGGCTTCGTCGAGTTTGCGGAGCCGGCGGCTCAATTCGTGTTCGCGGCGATTGGCGAGGGTGTCCAGGACTTCCTGCAAGTGATCCACGATCTGCTGCTGGGTTCCTACCGCCTGGCCGACGCGGTTGTTCTCGACGTCGCGACCGCTTTCTCGCATTTGGCCGCTGACGGCCGTCCGCCGCACGATCTCCAAGGCATCGGCGAGCGTTTCGGCAGCCAGCGGATCGGAGTCAGTCAGTTCTGCCTGCATCTCCGCCATACGGCTCTGCGTCTTGTCGACTTGACGAGCGAGCTCGATCTGCCGCTCGGCCAGTCGCTTCAGATTGGCCTTCTCCTGAGCGGTCAAAGCGTTCAGCTCCCTGCCCAGCGTGTCCAAGCGAATCCGCTCCGTTTCCTGTCGGATCTGCTGTTGCTGCTGACGCAGGCGACTGAACTCACGGGCAAACCGGCGATAGCTGTCCCACTGAGACATTTCGCCGAGCGCCTGATCCAGCAGCGAGATGACCTCATCCTGCTGCGCCCCCGCCCCGCTGAGCGGTTGGCGCAGGGCCTCGTCCGGCTGCGCTGCCTTGGACGAGTCAACGGTGGAAGGACGGTTCAGGGCCTCGCCGGCCGCCTTCAGGGCATTGATCAGGCTCCGCTGAATCTCCGGCAGTTTCTGGCGGCTGATCTGTTCGACCACATCTAGCAGTTGCTGCATGCGGCGGCCGATTTCGGGACTATCGACCCGATTGCTCTGCAGTTCATCCAGCAGGCCCGTGATTTGAGTCTGCACGCCGTCCTGAGGATCCGCCAGCAGTTTGCCCACCTGACGCTGGCTCAAATCGGCGGCCTGCAGTTGATTGACGTCGCTGGGATTGAGTCGTCCGGCCGTGTCGAGTTGGATCTCCAGCGACTTGGTTTGCGCACGGGCCTCGCGTTGCGCGTACAGGATTTCTGCCAACTGCCCCAAAATATAGGCCTGGCGTGCGGCGACGCGATCCTCCAGTTCCTCGGCGGTGATGACCGTCAGCCGGCGCGTCGTGCTCTGCCCAACCTGCGGCTGGTAGTCGCTGGCGGCCACCGAGAACTCGATCCATGCCCCGGGCGCCAAATCCTGCAACAGGGCGAGGTCCCAAGCGAAATGGAACGGACAGCTCTCACCCGCCCCGCTCGGACTGGTCAAGCCGCCTGACTTGGCGTGCGGCACAGCGTCAGGTCCACTCTGGAGTTCGATGGTTTCCTCCTGCACCTCGACGGCATCGGAGCGGCGGTAACGCAGTTCTACCGTGTGAATGGCCAGGTCGTCCTTCACCAACCCGTCCAGCGAAACCACTGCGACTCGCGTGACGAAGGTGTTGGCTCCCGGTTTCTCCAGCGAGACCGACGGTGGCGTGTCGTGCACGACACGCGCATTCCACCGACGCTCACCGCCACCTTGCAGCCCTTCTTCGTCCGTGACCACAAACCAATAGGCCACCGACTCGTGGAGGATCCAGGCCGGCTCGGCGTCGGCCGAGAGTTGAAACTCCGACCCGTCGCCCGCCAGCCGCACGGGCACGCAGGGCACCGCGTCTTTCTGATCGGTCTGCAGTTCGACCGCGGCCGCCGCTGTGTTCAGACGGCCCAGGACCTCGACGCGGGTTCCCTCCAGGGCCAGGATGTTTTCGCCCGAAGTCTCGACGGGCCAGCCCGTGTAGGCGGGCGGGTGCAGACGCAGGGACAAGGCTGCCACGTGCGGTGGTTCCACGACTTCCAGGGGCAGCCACGGCATGCTGTCGTCGTCGCCGCCGACCGCGCGGTAACGGAAACCCCGGCGCACGTTTTCCAGCCGGTGGACCATCTTATCGCCGAAGAACTTCATGCTCGCGACTTGCACGTTGCGTTGCTCGTCCCCATCCAACCAGATGACCAACTTGACCACGTCTGGCAGATGGCCGTGGCGCGCGACGACCTCGACTTCGAAATCCGAGCCGAGCGCAATTCGGGAGGGCTGCTTGACGAACTCCAGGACGTACCGGCGAGGCCAGGGCTGGCTGTTCCAGGGCATCGCCAGACGCCGCACTGCCAGCCAGGACGCCTGCCCGTCCAGCGTGGACACCACCAGCACGACCAGACCAACCACGGCGGCCACGATTCCCGTGCGTCGCGCCGGACGGCGATCCAGACATTGCTGAAAGTCCAGCTGCTCGATGTCGCCCGTGGCGCTGGCGATCACAGCCCGGCGGAGGGCTGCGGAACCAGCCAGCGGATCGTGCTCCGACTGGCCGAGGAACGCGATGGCACTGGACAGCTTGTCCTGCAACTGCGGAAAATGCTCTTCAATCCGCTGGGCGACCTGCCGATCGCTGGGGCGATGTCGCCACGCCGGGTCGATGAACCGACGCCAGGTCACCGCCAGCACGGCCAGCCAGACAGCGGAGCTCAGGTAACGGATGCCAGGATCCTGGAACCGGAACAGATAATCCAGCAGCCCCAACAGAAACGCCGTGGCGAGGACCGTGCTGATCCCGAACCCCAGGCCGTACGTCGTCCGCAGACGGCGGGCCTGCCGGTTGAGCGCAGCCACTTTTTGTTGAACGGGGTGCAGCATCCTCGACCTTTCGCCAGTCGACGCAGCCAGCGGCTAGCACCAAACGGTTTTTTGCGGTGGGAGTGGCAAGAATGAGGTTTAATGTTGTCGCCTGGACGGGGCTTGCCGCTAGGGCTTGGGTCCCGGCACTGCGGAACAGTAAAATCTCATTCTTTACGCGTCAGGACCAAGAAACCGTTTGGTGCTAGTCGCTTGGATTGGCGCGTCGCTATCCGTCACGATACCAAAAACGGTCGGCCCTTGTCACCCGAGTCCTATTCGCACGAATGACAGGGCCGGAGCACGGATGAAGACTGAACCAGAAAAGCATCCGTGCTCTGGCTCTGCCATCCGTGCGAGAAAACAATCTGGAAGATCTATCGGCCCGTGTTGCTACAGCATCCATCCCTGGCGATATTCGCGGCGGATGAATTGCTGGGCCGCCGGGCAGTTGGTGACTTTCAGCCCGGCCGCGTCCCACTCCAACAGCTGGCCGGCCCGGTACGCCACGTTGCCCAACAGGACTGCTTCGGTGAGCGCGCCGGCGTAGTCGAAGTTGCAGCCGGTCGGACTGCCCGTCTTGCAGGCCGCGATCCATTCGGCGTAGTGGCCGATCGAGTCGGGAAGGGTCGGCGGGGGCGGCTGGTATCCGGCAAAACGAGCTTCGGGCAACAGCACCCGCCGGCTGTAGTCGGCCAACAGTAGCCCCTGCTCGCCGACAAACAAGAACCCGGTCTCCCAGGCGGGTACGCCGTCCGTTTCCACGCGTGGCGACTTGCGGCCTTGATACCACGTGAGCTTGAGGGGTGGCAGACTGCCCCGAGCCGGATACTCGTACTGGATCGTCATGGTCCGCGGCGTGGTCTCCGGATGCAGTGGCGGCCCTGTGGCGGCGATCGTCTTCGGATGCCGCAGTTTCATGGCCCAGAACGCCAGGTCCATGAAGTGGCAACCGACGTTCCCCAGCACTCCGTCGCCGAAGTCCCACCAGAAGTGCCACTGTCGCGGGAGATAGCACGGGTGATAGGGGCGGATCGGGGCGGGGCCGAGCCAGACGTCCCAGTCGAGTGTTGGCGGCACGGGCGGCGTGTCCTTGGGGCGCTCGCCGCCCCCTTCGGCCGCCGTGGTCCAGACGTCGACTTCGTGGACCGGCCCAATCGCCCCTGCGTCGAGTAACTCGATCACCCGGCGATAATTCTTCTCCGCATGGATCTGGGTGCCCATCTGCGTCGCAACGTGCTTCTCGGCCGCCACCTGGGCCGCCACGCGGGCTTCGTAGACCGAGTGGCTCAGCGGCTTCTCGCAGTACACATGCTTGCCGAGCCGCATCGCCATCACGCTGGCCGGAGCGTGGATGTGGTTCGGCGTGCTGACGACCACGGCATCGATCTCCTGGGCCATCTGGTCCAGCAGCTTACGGAAGTCGGTGAACCGTTTGGCCTGAGGATACTGCGCGAAGCTCGGTCCGGCCCGCTGCTGATCCGCGTCGCACAACGCCACGACGTTCTCGCTTTTCAAAGCACCGAGATTCGCCGCACCGCGGCCCGCACACCCGACGAACGCCAGATTCAGTTTTTCGTTCGGTGACCGCGACACGGCTGCTGAGCCGCCGTGCGACAGCCACACCCCCGCGCCGGCCAGGGCCGTGCTGCGGAGCATCTGACGACGATTCACTCGCATGAACATGACATTCCTCCTGTTTGTCGAGTTGACCCGAATCAGCAAAACGCGTATCGGAACGGTGCTTGATTCTAGCACCAAACGATTCTTCAAGCACAAGCAGTTGCGGTGGGCACAGCCCACCCTACGACGTCTTCAGCAGTCTCCAACGGGAAGCGTGCGGGGCGAGCGTCCGCCGATTCCAGCGCGCTCCCCGTTGGGTCGCAGTTAGACGACGCGGCAGAGCCGCAACCAAAGGACAATTGCCGCGAGAAGACGCAAAAGACACAAAGAGCCGAAGCTGCACTTGCGTTTTCTGTGCTCTCTTGCGGCCAAGAAATTCGCGCAGAAAAGCAAGAAATCGGGAAATAGTAGTGCGGCAACGTACCGTGTTGGCGGTGCCGTAAGACGGCTGCGGCGCACGGTGGCACGGGGAAATCGCCAGCACCTGAGCCTGCGGCTGTTGGGTTTCTTATGTTCGGCCAAGTATCCGGGCAACCTGATTCTCGATACCTACGATCTGACGCCGCAGGGGTTGGTGGGGACGTGGCAGCCGAGTCAAGTAGAGCGGAATTTCCCGCACGGATGGCAGAGCCAGAGCACAGATGAATTTTGAGCAGATCTACGAGCCGCAGATCGAGGAGTGAATGCGGGCGTTTTCCCAGACGTTGTCGGAGAAAGATCGGCGGCGGTCTGCGGCGTTCGAGGCGACGCGGTTGGGACCTGGTGGGTCGCGGGAAGTCATGGCCTGGCTGCCCTTGGTGAACTGGCTTTCGGCTTGCCTGACTTCGGCACGGGCCGGTAGCTAGTCGCCCAGTTCTTCCGGACGAGCGTCTGGAGTTCGGCGACGGTGTTGGCGGACTGGGGGTCGTCGGCCAGATTGCGAAGCTCACGCGGGTCGTGCTGGTAGTCGTAGAGCTCGACGCCCTGCCGGCCAGCGTCCCATTCCGTGTAGCGATAACGCTGGGTTCGCACGCTGTAACCGGGAAAACCGCCGCGCCACACTTGGGTGAAAGCCGGCTTGTCCCAAGCGGCGCCGGGGTCGTCCAAGAGGGACACCAGGCTCTGGCCCGCCAAGTTGGCCGGCGGCATCAGCCCGCTCAGCGCGGCCAGCGTGGGATAAATATCCAGCAACTCAACCGGGCGCTGGCAGACTCGGCCCTTCGCCTGCCGGTCTGGAGCGGCGACAATCAACGGCACTCGCGCCGAACCTTCGAAATCGCTCTGTTTCATCCACAGGCCGTGCTCGCCCAGGTGGTAGCCGTTGTCGCTCCAGAAGACGACGATCGTGTTTTCGGCCAACTTCAGTCGGTCGAGCGTATCGAGCAGTCGCCCGATTTGCGCGTCGACGAACGAGATCGCTGCGTAATAGGCCTGGATGGATTCGCGAGCCTGCCGCTGGGTGACGCCGAACCAGGGCCACGGTTTTGTCGAAGCCAAGGCCGCCGCCGACACCGTTTTCGGGTACTCGGCCGGCACGTCGGGCAGCGTGATCTTGTCCAGCGGGTACAGGTCGAAGTACTTCTTGGGGGCGACATAGGGACAGTGCGGTCGATAGAAACCGGCCGCGATAAAGAACGGCCGCCGCGCGTGGTCCTCGATCAGCTTGATCACGGCCGTGGCGCCGATCCCGTCCGTCTGCTCCTCGTCCGTGCCTTCCGCGCGCAGGAAACTCAGCGAACTGCCCAAACCTCGCTGCGGCGTGTAGTTGGTCAGCTGGTCTTCTTCGTCCTTGTCGCGACCGCGGGGATTGACCACATGGTCCCAGGAAGCCGGGTCGTCCAGCCCGCTGGTGCCGATGTCGCCCGGGACGCCGTAGTGGTAGATCTTGCCAACCCGCGCGACGAAGTACCCCTGGTTCTTGAACAGCTGCGGCAAGGTGACCACGTCCGGCAACACTTCGCGGAAATGCGTCTTCAGATCAAAGACCTGCGTCGTGTCGGGACGCAGGCCCGTCAACAGCGACGTGCGGCTGGGACTGCACAGGGGAAACTGACAGTAGGCGAGATCGAATCGCACGCCGCGCGCTGCGATCCGATCGATGTTCGGCGACTTGACTAGCGGTTGGCCATAGCAGCCCAGGTCACAGTTCATGTCATCCACGGCGATGAACAACACGTTCCGTCGTGGCACCGCCTGATCGGCTGCGTCAGCATCGTGAGAGTACCCCAACAGGACCACTGCGGCGAAACCGAGGATCGCCGCCGACACGCATCTTGAGCAGGGATGGATCATGGTGTTGACCGTGAGTTGTGGCCGACGCTGCACGGCGAAGTCCAACGGCGACCGAGTGTCGTTCAGGAAGTCAAAACAACAGCCTTGGGTGCCGGCGAGCGTCTGTCAACTGGACCCTTTCCTTTTCTTCTGCGATTGCTATCCTATGCATTGAATCCTTGACAGGGAGTCCGACATGCGTGAGTGGACCCGTCCAGCGATGCGTTTCGACAAGTGCCGCTATCTTCCCGAGCGGGATCTGTTAGCGGTGTCGTTCCGTAACGGCGACGCGTTTCAGATTCCCGTCGAAACACTGCTGCAGACCTCCGCGGCAGGCGCGGACTGGAATCGCCTCACGATTGGTGAGACCGGAGATTTTCTGGAACTACCCACCTTGCAGGGTCTGACCGAGATTCCGTGGGATCGCGTGCGGTGTGCGGCCGATCCGGAGTATCGCCAATATTTGGCCGAGAAAGCAGCCGAGTCGGCACGCTGCGTCGGCGGCCGGCTGCAGTCGCTTCGCCGCGCTAGTGGTCTGACTCAAGCGGCAGTCGCCCGATTCGCTGGCGTGGATCGCGTGACCATTTCGCGCATCGAGAACGGCCATTTGCAGGCGACGTATGAGACGCTGGCGCGCATCGTGGCCACGCTGGGCAGGACCATGCAGGATTTGGCCGAGGATCCCTCGTCGGCCGCTGTGTCGCCACCCGCCATCGCCCGTTCGAGATAATGCGGATTGGGGCAATCAGGAGGCTGGACCGAATGACGACATTCAGGTGTTGGTAGACGGCCAGCAAGTGGGTACAAGTATGAAGAACATGGTCTTGGGCGTGGCTCTGCTGATCGGCACCGTCCAGGCGGAGTGGAGCGGCCAGACTCGCATCTTGCAGGCCGCCGAAAGCCGGGCGTTCGGTGCCAAGCCGGCCGACGCTTCCCGCGGCGAAAACGATGTGGTACGGGTCGGCGCTGGAGGCTATCTGCGCACCAGACCCCAGCCCTGTAAGCCGTTGCCCGACGTGGTTCACAAGACCGCGAGTCTCAAGGGACCCGTGATTACCGGCCAGTGGTGGAGCTCGCTGCTGTGGCAACAGAAGAAATTCTCCCAGCCGCTGTTTGCCCACCCGCTGGCCGCCGCTTGCACCGAAAGTGGCCTGACGCTCAGCTACCCGGGCGGACGCATTTATGGCAACGCCGCCGGTATCTTCGGCAGCAGTGGCGGACCAGAAGGCGATCTGAAGCTGGGCCACTCGGCCGCTCCAACCTTTCAGCAGGCTGATTGCGATGGCTACTCCGACTGGTTCGTCTCCGCCCTGTTCGCCAAGGGCAAGGCGTCGCTGCGAGTCAGTCTCGGCCATGGCTCACCGTTTGTCTACTGCCTGTACTCCGGCGGCGATCCGGCGGTGAGCTTCGCCCACACGCCGCAGGTCTGGTCGGGCACCGCGAGGGATCCTGTGCTGGGAATCACGGCAGGCGGTCATCACTACGGCCTGTTCGGTTCAGCGGGATCGACCTGGTCGGGGCTCGACGGCACTACGCTCATCAACAACGCCCGCGGCAAGCCCTATTTCGCCGTGGCCCTGTTGCCCGACAATCGGCCCGAGACCCTCGCGCTCTTCCGCAAGTATGCCTACAACCACGTGACCGACACGCAGGTCGCATACCGCATCGACGCCGGCCTGGCACGGGCCACCTACCGTCCGACGATCAAAGCGTACGAAGGCCAGTCATCGGGCACGATCTTCGCGCTGTATCCGCATCAGTGGAAATATGCGACGTCGAAGCTGACCGATATGACCTACGGCTCGGTCCGCGGCACCATGCAGGTCGCTGTGGGTGAGTCCTTTGCCACCGCGGTGCCCATCCAAGGCGTACTGCCGATGCTCCCGCCCCAGGGCGTGCAGGACAAGTCGCGGATGCTCGGGTATCTGACGGCCGAACTGGCAAAGATCGGTCGAGACGACTTTGCCGACACGTACTGGGAAGGCAAGTTCCTTGGCCGACTGGCCACGCTCAGCGGCATTGCCGAGGTGACCGGCGACACCGAAATGCAAAAGACCTTCGTGGACGAGATCAAACGGCGGCTGGAGAACTGGTTCACGGCCACGCCGGGCAAGGCTCAGCCGGTCTTTTACTACAACGCCGTGTGGAACTCGCTGATCGGCAGCCGTCCGTCGTACGGCAGCGATAGCTCCTTGAACGATCACCATTTCCACTACGGCTACTTCATTCGTGCTGCGGCGGAGGTGGCTCGCGTCGATCGGGTCTGGGCCGAGAAGTGGGGCCCCATGGTGAACCTGCTAATTCGCGACATCGCCTCGTCCGACCGCAGCGACCCGATGTTCCCCTACCTGCGGTGCTTCGACAAGTACGCCGGTCACTCGTGGGCCTCCGGCGACGCCAATTTCGCCGACGGCAATAACCAGGAATCGTCGTCCGAATCCATGAACGCCTGGTATGGCATGATCCTGTGGGGCCAAGCCCTGGGCGACACGACGATTCGCGACACAGGCCTGTTTCTCTACAACACCGAGCGGACTTCGGTGGAGGAGTATTGGTTCGATGTCTCGGGGACCAACTACCCGCAGGACTATCCCAACGTGGCGCTGGGCATGTGTTGGGGCGGCAAAGGGGCCTTTGGCACATGGTTCTCTGGCGACATCGACTGCATCCACGGTATCAACTGGCTGCCGTTCACTCCGGCCTCGGTCTACATGGGGCGTCATCCCGACTACGTGAAGAAGAACCACGACCGCATCGTCGAGAAACGCCAGGGTGGCAGCGACTACAACAACGGCTGGGGCGACTTGGTCGTCATGTTCTATGCCTTGAGCGACCCGGCTGCGGCCGCGCGGTACATCGACGCCCACCCCGACTGCAAGCTCGAAGGCGGCAACTCGCACGCTTTCATGTATCACTGGATCTATACGCTCAACAATCTCGGCCGCAACGACGCCGCAGTGACCGCCGACTATCCGCTCGTCAACGTGTACCAGAAAGGTAGAACGAAGACGTATGCGGCCTACAACTACCAGGCGACTCCGCTGACCGTCAAATTCTCTGACGGCGTCACGTTGGTCGCCAAGCCGAAATCGCTCACGCTCGCACCCCGTCAACAGCCATAAGCAGGAGGAACGCAGGAAGACTGCCAGCAGCGGCGAGCGCGCCGGCGTCAGGCAAAGGTAATCGGACTGCCACCGCCGGACGATCGTTGCGCAACGGGGAGACGTTCACTGCACGGCAGCCCAAATATCATGGATTTGGTCGTAGTCGTAACTGGCTTCGAGGCAGCAGCATCTGGCCGGATCCGGCTCGGCCTGCCGCAAGCGTTCGACTGTTTCTCGCAAGGTCTCGGCCACAACCATCACCTGCCCGTCGACGATCCCTACAAACTTGCCCGCGTACGGCGAGTTGGGATTGTGTTTGGCTTCCTGGTTGATCCGGTCCGCCAACTGCTGGTTTCGCTCGCGAACGGATTCTGCATTCGGCATAATTGGGATCCCATCGTGGGCACGGAACTGTGCCCGGTTCTATTGTAGAGCTCGGCGGCGCCGTCGAGGTATACTGCCCGCGGGCTGAATTCGACTACGTGAGCAATGCACTCCATTCTGGCGGTGGTCCAATTATCAATAACTTCACGAATTCATCCTGGCACACAGTTGTCTGGCGTCGCTTCACTAATTGTGTTCGTTCGTCGTTGGGCGTGAGTACGTCAAAGATCATGGCATCGGGATATCTCGTCACGCGGTCAGTGCCTACTTGGCCCCCTCATAAGGATCAAGTTCGAAGTCGAACTTATTAGCGCCCGGCTTGACCTCGATCTTCAAGTCGCTCGTTGTGGCGGCGGTATACTTCGTATGTATCAGTGGCTTGGGAGCCTGCCCGACTCCTTGCGTGGCCTGCTCGTAGGTTCTCGTTTCCGGCTCCATCGCCCCCGTGATGACCACGGTATAGCGCCCGGGCAGGGCGCCATCATCGACCTTGACCATGCCCAGCGTGAACGTACCCTCCTTCCCGATCCCACCAGTGGCATTCTTGCCGCTACCGTCCGGATAGAGCATGACTCGCCCTGAGGTCAGGGGACCGCCGCCCTTGATCTTGGCCGTGCCGGTCACCTTGTTGCTCCCCGAACCACAGCCCAGGATGCTCCCGAACACGACGCCGCTCATCGCGAGCCAAATCCACTTCCGCCACATCACAGTGCCCTCCAGCAAAATGAGCCGTTCGAAAACCCGTCAACCCGTCCTACGGCACAACAACCGGTTGACCGTCGTCGCGCTGGACCAGCCGTTCCAGGGTGGTTTGATCGATATTAACCGAGAACGGACGTACGCTGGCGTCGCACATCAGGAAGTGCACGGTCCCCGGATGCCAACTGCCGATGGTCGGCGCACCGCCCGCCGTGAGGTCGGCCACATAGTCCAGGGGACCCTTGGCCAAGGGACGGGTGCGTGTAGGCCCCCCCAGCCACACCTCGCCCCAACCGGGTAGACCGCCCGTCGATCCGCCCCCGTGCCAAAGCGGTGTGCCGTCACGGTCGCTGGACGTCCGTCCCCCCACCCTATTCACCCCGGTTTGGTCGATGTGTTTCTCCGCGAGCAGTGTAGTGCACGCGGTCCCGTCGCGAATCGACTCGAAACCACCGGCGAATTGGTATTTCTTCAGGAGATTTATGGCGGTACTGTAGTTTGGGTACGCCGCCACGCTGAGATAGCTTTGGCCGATGGCGCACTGCAAGGCCCCGTGATGATTCCCGGGATTATTGCACGGCAAAAATTCATTCCCACCCGTGTCAGTCGACCAGGTCGTGATTACGTAGTCGCTGCAATAGTAGCCATTGGCATTGCGAGACCCCGCGAGATGCCGCGAGGGGCACAGCCAGCCTGGGATCTGCCAACTGCGAGACTCCAGGGCCGCCCTGTTTTGGTACGAGGCGTTGGTGTTGTTGTCCGTGATAGGAGCTTCCAAATCAAACTGGTTCCACACCATCGTTTGTTCCATGTAGGGAAGAATCACGGCGAAGTAGGTCGAGTAGCCACTCGCCAATGCCGCCGGTGGCAGCCCTTTGTAGGCATCATGGAATTGGTGCGTGGCCAGCCCCAGTTGTCTCAGGTTGTTGGAGCACTGCGACCGCCGGACCGCCTCCCGCGCGGCCTGGATCGCAGGCAGCAGTAAGGCCACGAGGATTCCGCTGATGGCAATCACCACCAATAGCTCGACGAGGGTAAAACCTCGTCCCGGGCGAAATATCCTGGACATAAGCACCTCGCTGTAAAGAAGATTGCCGTTTGCGAACCCGCTACGTTGGCGATCCACGAACTCAGAACAAACTGCCTGAAATCGTGACCGACTGACAGGAATTTCATCACCCCGCCGCCCCTAAGGCAACCGTTTGACCGCCCTGTGGACGGTCTTCTTGCGGAGTCTCTTTCAGCCTTGTTCTTGTTGCTTCGGGGGATGTCCGCCGCGCTTGCCAGCCTCGATCGTGATCCGTGGTCGCCATCGCTCGTTCATAAGACACCTCATCCTACGCAGAACACAAGTCGAAGATGGCGTTTTCGCCGTGTGGGCTGTGCAGGAAACCAAAGTCAACCAAGTCTTGCCGCCTCCAAACCGGTGCGATAGAGTAGCGGCTTGTGGCCGCTGTGGCGGGGAGTGAAACCGCAAGGACAGGCCGCAAGTGCCCAGGGCGTAGGCCGCTCCGCAGTTTAGTCCAAGAAGATTCTCACTGGCGAAGGCGCCGCCCGCCGAGGCCCGAAGCATCGTTTCAGGTTCACGACTCAGTGGGTAATCCTATGCTGACAGAGATGCGCATCGAGAATTTCAAGGCTTGGAGAGACACTGGTTCGCTACGTCTTGCGCCGTTGACCGTTCTCTTTGGGGCCAACAGCGCCGGGAAGAGCAGCCTTGGCCAGTTCCTGCTGATGCTGAAGCAGACGGCACAGTCGCCAGATCGCTCGCGGGTCCTTCATCCCGGCGGTGACGAGAAGACTCCGATCGACCTGGGTTCCTACACCGACCTGATTCATCGGCACGAAACTACTCGAAACCTCAAGTTCGAAGTCGCCTGGAAAGCACCAACGCCGGTAGGTTTCGAGAACGCCCTGAACAAGAAACAGTCAATGAACGCAGACCAGTTCAAATTCTCCTGCTGCATCGGGATGGGCGAAGCCGCTAAGCTGAACTGCAAGGACTTCACCTATACCCTGATGCAAAACGAGAAAACGATCGAGGTGCACTTCGGCCCACACCCCTCGGAGCCTACGAAATATGACCTGGCCGCGACAGGTTACAAACTAAAGCGTAAGCGGGGGAGGGGGTGGTCCTTGCCTGCCGCGACGCGATTTTACGGATTTCCGGATGAGGTGCAAGCCTATTTCCAGAACGCAAACTTCGTGTCGGATCTAGCACTTGAACTGGAGAAGCAGTTGGGTCGGTTGCTCTATCTGGGGCCGTTGCGGGAGCCCCCGAAACGTTCCTACACCTGGACCGGTGAGGAGCCAGAAAGCGTCGGCTACCGGGGGGAGTACGCCGTGCTGGCCGCGCTGTCCGGGGCCAAACGGCAGTTGAGCGCTGGCGTGAGAAAACACAGACGCAAGCTGCAGACGCATTTGGCAGAGTGGTTGAAACAATTGGGGTTGATTCACGAATTTGAGTTGGTTCCGATTGCCGCCGGTCGGCGCGAGTACGAGGTGCTGCTACGTCAGACGCCCGATTCCAGTCCGGTCAAACTGCCCGACGTGGGATTCGGCGTGTCGCAGGTGTTACCGGTGTTGGTGCAGTGTCTGTGTGTCCGTCCGCATAGCACGATCATCATGGAGCAGCCGGAGATTCACCTGCATCCATCCGTCCAGATGGGCCTGGCGGACATCTTCCTGGAGACGATTCGAATTCTTGAGGAAGGCGAGGACCGTTGCGTGCAGTTGATTGTGGAGAGCCATTCTGAGTATTTGCTCAGGCGACTGCAGCGGCGGATTGCCGAAGGCGTGGTGTCCCCAGATGAAGTGGCGATCTACTTTTGCAGGCGTCAGGGGGAAGGATCGGTGATGGAAGAACTGCGCACGAACAAGCATGGGGCCATCGAGAACTGGCCCGCTGATTTCTTCGGTGACCAAATGGACGACGTCGTGGCGCGACAGATGAAGGAGTTGGAAGGCCATTCCCAGGAGAACCCCGATGCCGACTAGACGCGGGGCGAAAGCGGCCATCGTCGATACGAACGTGCTTCTGGTTGCCGATGGCAAGCAAGTGGATATCAGTAGGGAAGGATGCAGCTGTTGCATATTGGCCCTGCAATTACTCATGAAACAGGGCCGTATTGCGGTGGATGAAGCTGGAGCCATCCTACGGGAATACCTCAAGAAAACGAAACCCTGGAATCCCCAGAAGGTTGGTGAGCTATTTCTGAAGTGGGTCCTCGACAACCATTACAACGAGGCGCGATGTGATCGCATTCCCATCACGCCCCGTGTTGATGATTCCGAAGACTACGAAGAGTTTCCGCGCGATGAGCGGCTGCAGCGTTTTGAGCGTGCGGATCGTAAGTTTGTGGCCGTGGCCCTGGCGCATCCGCAACGTCCGGCGATCCAGGAGGCCTCGGATACCGATTTCTACGAGTTTCGGGAGGTGCTCGCGGAACATGGCGTAAGAGTCGATTTTCTGTGCGAAAGTGATCTGCGGCGACTCTATCACCGCAAGCACGCAGAGCAAGCGAGAGACACGCATGACTGAGTTTATGAAGTTTCCACGCACGTCCCATCTGGCGTGGCTATCGGCGGGCAGTTCTCGCGACGACAAGGTGCTGGACGCGGCGGAGCGAGACGCATTCTTGGGCCAAGCTATCGTGATCGAAGAGAAAATCGACGGCGCCAACATTGGGATTTCCTTCACCGAGGATCTTGCCATGCGAGTCCAGAATCGCGGTCAGTGGATCAACTGCGAGACGGGTGGCCAATTCACGCACTTGCACGCCTGGATTGGGCCGCGTAGCGACCGGTTGCTTGATCTCTTGGGGACCACTCACATCCTGTTCGGGGAGTGGTGCTACGCCCGCCATAGTGTTGGTTACGATCGACTTCCTGATTGGTTCGTGGTATTCGACGTGTATGACCACGGAGCAAGGCGGTTCTGGAGTACGTTGCATCGCAACGAGTTGGCGCGCCAAGCGGACTTGTCGGTCGTCCCCGCAATCGACTTAGGAACGTTTGGGATGACTGAATTGATGGGGCTCTTATCCAGACAGTCGGCGTTTGGCTCAGGGCCTGTTGAGGGCCTCTACCTGAGATGTGAGAGCCAAGGTTTCCTGGACGCTCGTGCCAAACTCGTTCGTCCCGGCTTCGTCGAGCAACTGGGCGAGCATTGGTCGCGTGGTTCACGGCAAGTCAACCGCCTTGATTATGCCCTGCCGTCCCCCGCCTGCCCGCTGCCTCAGAAGTGACTCGCGACTCCGTCTGCTGACCACCCCCGGCTCGGCCTGGGTTCTTGCGCCCCCCCGTACTTATATGCACGCAGTACCATTGCGATTGGAGTTTCTCGTGGGAGCGAGGACGATGCGGGCGTGGTCACTCTGCAATCAGCTTTTCGAACTCATCTTCGCTGAGGATCGCCACGCCCAACTGTTGGGCCTTGGCCAACTTGCTGCCGGCGTCGGCGCCCACCACGACGTAGTCCGTTTTCTTGGAGACGCTGGATGTCGGCCGCCCGCCGTACTGCTGGATCAACGCGTGGATCTCATCCCGGGAGTACTTCTGCAACGTGCCCGTCACGACAAACGTCTTGCCGGCGAACACACCCTCGCCAGCCGTAGTTGCTTTCTTCGGCCCCTCCATATTCACGCCCAGGCCACGCAGCTCGGAGAGGGTCTGCGCGCCGTGCGGGCTGTGCAGGAAACTGTAGACGCTTTCGGCGATGATCCCTCCAATCTCGTTCGTGCCCGACAACTGTTCGATGCTGGCCTGCTGCAGCTCATCGAGGCTGGGGAAACGCTCGGCCAGCACGCCGGCAACGCGAGCGCCGACGTGACGGATCGACAAGGCGCTCAGCAGGCGTGCCAACCCGCGGCTCTTGCTGGCGGCAATACCCGCCAGCAAGTTTTCCGACGACTTCTGGCCCATGCGTTCAAGGTTCAGCAACTGGTCCACCGTCAGGCGGTAGAGGTCGCCGTAGTCCTTGACCAGCCCACTGGCGACCAATTGGTCCACCAACTTGTCACCCAGGCCCTCGATGTCCAGGCAGTTGCGGCTGGCGAAATGGCAGATCCGCTCCTTGATTTGCGCGGGACAGTCGCGGTTGGGACAGCGGATGTAGACGCCGCCTTCGTCCTTGACCAGGCCGGTGTCGCACTCCGGGCAGTTCTTGGGAAACTGGAACTGCGCCAACCCCGTGGCCCGTTCGTGCTTTTCGACGCGGACGATGTGCGGGATGATCTTCCCGGCCTTCTCCACGACCACCACGTCGCCCACACGGATGTCCTTGCGTTCGATCTCGTCGGCGTTGTGCAGGCTGGCCCGGCTGACCGTGGTGCCGGCCAACTGCACCGGCTCCAATTCGGCGACGGGCGTGATGGCGCCGGTCTTGCCGACCTGGACGTTGATCGCGTTCAACCGCGTGGTCGCCTCGTACTTCTCCCATTTGTAAGCCACGACCCAGCGCGGACTTTTCGAGCGGGCACCCAACCGCTCGCGCTGCTCAAACCGGTTGACCTTCAGCACCAAACCATCGACTTCAAAGTCAAATTCGTGCAAGCGTTCGATCAGTTCGCCGCAGTAGTCAACCGCCTTGTCGAACGTGGGAAAGCACTCGGCCAGCGGCGTCGGCGGCAGGCCGTAGCCGGCAATCTCGCGCAAGAACTCCGCGTGCGTCGTAGCCCGGAGGCCTTCGCACGAGCCGACCCCGTGGCAGAGCACTCGCAAGCGGCGGGCGGCGCAGATCCGTGGGTCGAGCATGCGAATGCTGCCGGCCGTGACATTGCGCGTGTTGGCATACAGTGATTCGCCCAGCCGCTGCTGTTCCTCGTTCAGTTTGACCAAGTCCGAATTAGTCATGTACACCTCGCCGCGGACTTCCAACACCGCGGGCACGTCGCTGCCACACAGACGCAACGGCACATCGGCGACGGTGCGGACATTGTGAGTGATGTCGTCGCCGATCACACCGTTTCCGCGGGTCAAGGCCCGGGCCAGCAAGCCATCCTCGTAGATCAGGGTCACGGCCACGCCATCCACCTTCAATTCCACAACCCATTCGATCGTCTCGCCCTCCAGAAGCTTGGCGGTGCGGACACCGAACGCACGGAGTTCTTCGACGTTGTAGGTGTTGTCGATCGAGAGCATCGGCACGCGGTGCTCGACTTGCGTCAAGGACCCGACGGGAGCATCGCCGATACGTTGCGTGGGACTGTCCGGCGTGATCAGGTCCGGCTGCTCAGACTCCATCTGCTGCAACCGCTGCAGCAGCCGGTCGTAGTCCAGGTCGCTGATTTCCGTCCGGCCTTCGACGTAGTACAAGCGGTCGTGATGACGGATTTCCTCGCGGAGTTCTTCGATCTCCTGCTGCGGCTCACGAATCATGCGAGTCTCCTGATGTTGGACGTGAATCTACCTTAGGAACGGCCGGAAGATTGCTTCGGCACTTGCTGTTCCGCCCCTCACCCCAACCCTAGGGTAATGCAAAGTTGGGGTTGGCGCAGGAAAGCAATCGGGCGGGTATTGTTTACGGAAATTGGGCGGCAAAGACGGTGGATGTTCCTGGTTTTCTCGCCCCGAAGGGGCCAAAACAAATCAGCCCAGGGCACAGCGTTGCGGCGACAGCCGCAGAGCGACGCCCTGGGTACGGGTTCGAAGCAACCTGGTAGCCCTGAAAGGGCGAAACAAGGCGGTTCCTCTCACGCGCATCGTTCGTCAGACGTAACCAAGGCTTGTTTCGCCCCTTCAGGGCTAGTGTTCTCAATCCTCTCATAACCCAGGGCGGCGCTACGCGGCGAACGCCGCTCCGCTCTGCCCTGGGCTGCTATGTGGCTGCCCCTATCGGGGCGAAAACCTGTCAATCAGGATCAGGGTGTTGTCTCGATTTGTCATGTGCGACTTTTCGGGGCAAGCAGCGAAACAGGCTTTCGCCCTTGCCACCGTGCCAATTTCCCATGTCAACCCAAACTTTGCATCGCCCTAGGCACAGCCCACCCTACGAGCTGTGCTGGAAGCCGCCGTTGACTGGAATTACTTGGCCGGTGATGAAGGACGCGGCAGGCGAGGCTAGGAATCGCGCCACGCGCGCCACGTCTTCCGGCGTCCCCCAGCGTGCAAGCAACGATTCGCGGCAGGCACGCGCTTGCCAATATTCCGACGCGTGTGTGCCCCACGCCGTCTTGATCCAACCAGGCGCCAGGCAGTTCACTCGCACTTGCGGCGCCAGCGACCGGGCCAGGCTCTTGCTGAAGGCGATCACCGCACCCTTGATCGCTCCGAACATCTCACCGCTGTCCCCGGCCATGCCCGCTTCGACCTGATCCCAACCCATGTTCAAGATCACACTGCCAGGCGCTGCAGTGGACTCTGTCGCTGTGCCGGACTGTTGCATCCGACGGCCAATTGACCGCGAGAGACGCACGGTGGCCAGGACGTCGACTTGCCAGAGACGTTCCAGTTTCTCCTCGAATGACCACCCGGCCGCTTCGCCGGTCAATACATCGGCCCCGGCGTTGTTGACCCAGATGTCCACGCCGTTCCGCCAGTTCCAGGCATCGTCCACCAGTGACTCATGACTCGACGGATCGGCCAAATCGGCCAAAGCAACATGGGCGCCAACACCGCGGTCCCGAATGGCTGCTGCCGTCGCCTCAGCAGCGTCGCGATTGACTCGGGCGTGGACCAAAACGTCCGCTCCGGCGTCAGCGAGTTCGCAGGCGATGGCGCGACCGATGCCGCTGGACGACCCGGTAACCACGGCGACTTTGCCAGTCAGATCGCAACTCACGCGTCAGGTCCTTTCGTGTGTGTCGGAAGCTGGCCGTATTGTAACGCGCCGTGCCAATATCGCAGTAGGGTCTTGCGGGTGAGGCTTTTCAGACGGAAGCTCGTTCGGAGTCAGGCTGGAAAGCCTGACCTACGTGTTCGGCATTAACTCCTGGCCTCGCTGGCCGAGGACCTGACCTTGACAGACAGACTGCGGACCTGACCCTCGTGCCACTTTTCTTGCCTTATTCGCACGGATGGCAGAGCCAGAGCACGGATTTCTTTCTCATCTGCTCTTCATCCGTGCTCTGGCTCTGCCATCCGCGCGAGAACCAAGACCTGGAAGATCCAAGTCTGAGTCAACACGGCGTTTTCAAGCCGCCGGGCTGCCCCCGCTCATCATCGCTCGGTGCGCACCAACAGCAGCGACTGCCGTCCTGCGAGCAAGATCGGCAGGCGGCCCGCAGCGTCTGGCTGGCACGCGCGAATCTCGGCCGTCGCGGGGTCCAGCGTCTGCCAGCGTCCCGCCGGATCGCCGCCCAGATGCCCGCGGTAGTCCTCGCGGCCGACATTCGCCAGCAGCAGGATTTCCTGACCGTCGCGAAAGAACCGCCCCAAGGCGATGCGTTCCGATGGCGGCTCGAGTCGGTGCCTCGCGGTTACGCGTTCGAGCAGGCTGCCTCGCTGCTCCGGTGTGTCCAGCAGGACGGCACCTCCGGCCGCCCGCAATGCGTCGGCGACTTTGCCGGCCGCCGCGGGCAACTCGCAACCTTCGGGCACCACGATTGTCTGGTATCGGCGACCGTGGATCTCCAGGGCTCCGTCCGGCGCGACTTTCCCCCCGGCCAGGAACTCGTGGTCGATCAACGTGAAGGGAATCTGATGCCGCTGGAGCGTTTGGCCCAGACGCAGGAAGGACGAGACAATGCGTCGCGCACGCGGCGATTGCGATTCCAGCCGCAACGGCTCGGCGGTCGGCAAATATTCGGCCCACAAGTCGTAGATCGGATAGTACAGCAACACCTGAGGCGCCGGCTGCGCCGCGCGGAGCACCGCGTTCAGTCGGCCCACGTAGTCGCCGTAAGCCCGGTAGATCTCGGCCGAGCGATCGCCGAGGCCGTAATACAACGTGAACTCGGTGACGCCCCAGGCCGCCTGCCACGCGGCGGTGGCCTGCATCTCCGGCAGTCCCGCGGGTCCGGCACCGCCCATTTTTTGGCTGAAGTCGCTAACCTCGGTCATCACGCGCCGCCCGCCATTGAGCACCGCCGCCGAAGCCGGCAGCCCGGCCGTCAGCCAACCGCTGTGAAGCACCGCTTCCGGATCCGAGGTCAGCACGTCCAACCCAGGCACGTCCAGCTTCGTCAGGACCTTCAGGCCGTTGCCCTCCAGGGCGACGTGATGCAGCAGGGCCTCTTCCCAGAGACTATGCCCGGACGAGGCGATCCGATGGTCGCCACACCAGCGTTGCAGCGCACCAAAATAGCGGTCGGCCACCAAGTCGGCGATCAACTGCCAGAATTGCCGGCGCACCTGGCGATCCTCCGGCGCGTCGCCGGCAAACAAGCTGCGCCGTTGCGGCAGCAGGTCTTCCCCATAACGCTGCTGGTACCGCGCGGGCAGATCGTAGCACCAGGGCACACAGGGCAGCAGGCGGATCGCCGGGTCGATCGGATCCAACACCGGAACTCGGCTGCGCGCGGGCTCGGGGATCTGGCCGAGGTTGACGGCAATCAGCGACGGTTCGTCGGTGAACATGGCTTGAATCGTGCGGCCGAAAAACGGTTCCAACCGCTGCGAGTAGGCCTCGTGCGTCTTGGCGATAAAACACTGCGTGGCCCGGTCGTCCAACAGGTTCACGTACCGCCGCGCCGCATGATAATTATTACTGGCATGGGTGTACTCATACGCAGGTCGCAGGATCAGGGGGTCCGCCAGCGATGCGTCGAACGCCAACTCCTGCGCCTCATACTGACGGTTCTCGGCCAAGACTAGTCCGCCGGCCGCGCCGCTGGGATAGCCGTGTTCATCGTACAACCAGACGACCAGGCCCAACTGCTCGCACTGCTGGATGCCGGCGAGCAGGGCTTTCCAATTTGCCTCGGAACGCAGATAGTCCTGAAATGCCACGTTGCAGACCACGCCGCCCAGTCCGCGTTCCAGGTAGTAGCGCATGCCGTCCACCGGCAGCCGGCTCGGCTCCTTCGCATTCAGCATCTGCTCGATTCCCTCGGGCATCGCCCGTCGCGAATCGAGCCCATGCACGATCTGCAGCGGGCGGCAGCTGGCCGGGGGCTGCTTCCAGTCAGGCAACCAACCTGCAGGGACGCCCGCCGTTGCGGCAGTTGCCGACTTCTCATCCGCGTTTAGCAGGGTGCCGGATGCAGAAATCCCGATACACGCAAGAACGGAAATCACGGACTTCATCGTGAACTTCTCCTGGAAGGAACGACGTTTCAATGGACCAACGAGACTCGAAGACTCGATTCGAGTCGCAGGCCCCTTAGCACCAAACGGTACTTTGGCCCCTGCGCGTGAAGAATGAGACTTAACGGTTCAGCAAGGGCGTGGGACAAGGGGTCAGACGTACAGATTTCAGTTTTCGCGGTCGTGTGTCCAAGCATACGGAAAGCCTCCTGCCCGCGAAAACTGAAATCTGTACGTCTGACCCCAGCTGGCGGTCCATCTCTGCGAAACCGTAAGAGCCGATTCTTAACAGGGACAACCCTGAAAGCCGCTGGGCGCTAGATTCGCTTGGCGCACCACAGCAGGCCCCGCCGCAGAACTTCGCGGAAGTTCGAATCGACCCACGTTTGATTGTCGTGCCCGGACTCGCAGCAGAAGACGCGGGATTTCTTGTACTGCCGCGTCCACCCCAAGGTCTTCATGCTCTTGGAGTGGTCGGTGTTCAGCAGAATCTCGCTCCCCGCGCCGGCGTCGGCCATGGTGTAGCTCTCGTCGACCATATCCCACGACTTGATGCCCTGGGTGATCGGGTGCTGAGCGTTGACCACATTGACGTGCAGTTTCTGATCGTGGAAATAGCCGAACTTCCGGTCGGCGATACCCATGATGTCCGTCCACACCTGCCACTGCGGATACGCTAGTAATGCATGGTGCAGCACCAGGATGCCTTGCTCCGTGCTGCCCAAGTGCTCCAGCGCCTCCAATGCCTTGCCCTGAGGAGTGGGCATGAGCATGTGGTAGAAGAGCACCACGTCGTACCCGTCCCGCACGTCCGGTGGCGACGCCACGAACTGGTCCATCGTCCGCAGAGTCGCCTGGATCCCTGCCAGCGATTGGAACAACTTCTGAAAATTCGGCTCGTCGTATCCGTGTCCTCCCGTGAGCACCACGACCTTGACGGCCGGCGCGTCGGCCAGGGCCGCGGCCAGCAGCCCACGCGACAATAACGGCGGCACCGCCAGTCCGGCCAGCGCGGCGCGGCGCAGAAACTCACGGCGCGTGGATGTGGGGGATGGATTGTGCATTGATGACTCTCCTTCTGGTGTTGGTGTTGCTAAAGCTCCCAAGGCTCGCGGTGAGCGCGATCCAAAAAGCCGTTCGCCTCTGAATCATTCGCAAACGCCGTCCGGCCAGGATTCCCTTGTAGCGGCCGTTGCAGTTGGTCTCGGCCCAGGCTCGAACGGCGCAGCGGAGGCCTTTGCAGTTCGGCGAAGGACGCACCCGAGGGCAAAGTTGGGGTTGACAAGGGAATTAGCACGATGGCAAGGGCGAGAGCTTGTTTCGCTTCTTGCCCCGCACGGGCGCACATGACAGCACGGGACAACGCCCTGATCGTGATCCCAGGTTTTCGCCCCGAGTTGGGGGCGCAATGAGTGAGCGGCAAGGCGCTAGCCGCCAATTCCGAACGCCACCGGCGGCTAGCGCCTTGCCGCTCACCACCCTCCCCCAGGAGTACCTGGGGGAGGGAGTGGCTTCTTGCCGGGCCTGATGCCTATTTTCCGGCGCAGGCCAACATGCCGCGTGTGGCGGCCAGGCGAACATGCTTGGGCCGATCCTCACCGACCAGCGTCTTGTAGATCGCCAGTGCTTCGGCTTTCTTGCCGTCTGCCAACAGCCCTTCCGCACACGCCAGGCAGGCGTCGGTAGCGGCGGACTTGGCCTCGGCGCTGGTCGCCTTGGCCCCCGCCAAAACCTGGGCAGCTTCCGGCGTGCGAATTGCGCCCAACGCGAACGTGGCGGCGCGGGCGACCGCTACGTCGCCGTCTCCGAGTAAAGCTGCCAGCGCAGGCACGCTGGCGGTGTCCCGGCGCACGCCCAGCGATCCGATCGCGCCCACTTTCAGCTCGCCTTTGAGTTTCGGCAAAGCGTCGCGCAGGGCTTGGGCCGCTTCCGGCGCGGGAATACGTTCCAAGGCATAACGCGCCATGTGGGAGTGGTCCTGTTCGAGCAGCAGTTCGGCGAGCGTCGGCACCGCCGCCGCCGTCCCCACGACCATCAGTTTGCGGCAGACGAAGTCCTTCGCATCGCGAGACACGCCGGTCTTCAGCACCGCAGCCAGGCGGGTTTCCAGTTCCTTGCGGGCGTCGGCGTTGCCGTGTGTGGCGATCACCGCCTCGTCGATGGGGGCCAGAACCTTGAGATCCGTACCCCAGTCGTAAGTTTTCAGTGCTTCAAAAGCTTGGTCCAACATATCGAGTTCCTTTACTTAGGCCAGATTTTTTGGAAGGATGCAGAATCACGCGTGATCACAGCTGCCACGGTTCGCGGCGGGCGCGATCCAGGAAGCGATTGGCCTCCTCGTCGCCGGGGAACTCCTGCTTCTTCGCGTCCCATTTCAGCGACCGCTGCAAGGTGTAGGCGAGGATGCCCAGGTGGCTCACCATCACCGTGTTGACAGCCAGTTCGATGTCGCGGAAAGGCCGCTCGCGGGTCTTGACACATTGAATGAAGTCTCCATAAATCCCTCCCGTACCCTTGTAGGTCGGCACGGGCTTGGCCGGCCGCTTTTCGTCGGGCGTGCCTTCCACGTGCAGGTTGCCCGTGTTGGGGCGGTTGTGGTGCAGCAGCACCCCGTTCGGGTAGCGATACGTCACCGAATTGTGGCCCTTGTCATCCTGGTACAGGACTTCCTCGGGCTGCAGTTCTCGGACGTCCACGGCGAACGTTGCACCGCCGAAATGATGTGCGCCCCAGTCGGTCATACCGCCGCCGGAATAGTCCAGGTAGGATCGCCAGCTGCCGCCGCCGGTCCCAAAATTGCCGTCGCAACGAGCCTTGTTGTAGGGCGCCCAGGGCGCGGGTCCGAGCCACAGGTTCCAGTCCATGTCGGGCGGCACGTCTTGAGCCGGCAGGTTGCACGGCTGCGAGAGCGGGCCCACGTTGACATTGATCGACTTGATCGTGCCCAACTCTCCGCCCCAGCAGCGGTCGACGATTCCCCGGTAGTCCTCCAGCACGCGCTGGCTGCCGCCGGAAACGACGCGGGAGTAGCGGCGGGCAGCCTCGACCATCAGTGGGCCCTCGCGGAGGGTCCGCGTCTCCGGCTTCTGGCAGTACACGTCCTTGCCACTACGGCAGGCCTCGATCACCATAATCGCGTGCCAATGGTCCGGTGTGGCGACGTGCACGGCGTCGATATCCGTGCGGGCCAGCAGTTCGCGGAAGTCGTTATAAGCTTTGCAGTCGCTGTTCTTGTAACGGTCATCCACCTTGGCTTTGGCCCCGTCGCGAACGCCCTTGCGCACATCGCTGACGGCTACGTACTGGACGTCCGGGCGGCCCAGGAAGGCCCCCTGGTCGCCGCTTCCCATGTTGCCGATGCCGATGCCGGCCATCACAATCCGGTCGCTGGCCGGTGGGACCTGGTCAGCGCCCAAAGCGGTGGAAGTGATCACATAGGGCACGGCGATGGCCGCGCTCGCCGTCTTCAGGAACTCACGGCGCGTGGTTCTGTGGCAGCTATCCATCTTGGTTTCCTCTCAAGGGTGAAGGGGCGGGGGACACTCGCTCTTGCCGGACAGGACGAGTGCTCGGTCAGGCTGGTCTTGCTGCGGTCCGGACGCGGAACTTTCCGCATCCTGTTTAATCCACTGCACGCCTCGTGTCCAGTAGCCGGAGTAGAGGTTTCTTCGGATCACCACTAGGAATCATTGCCGACCTATTCCCGGCTGCGCTTCGACCAAATGGCGCAGCACCTCAAACGGTGGTTCGTAGGCTTTGGCTACGAACCAGGCCGCTGGTCAATACCAGGACGAAGAGCAGCAGCTGTTTCATCGCGCCACCTCTTGAGTTGGCCCTTGGAACTCGCTTCAGCGTGCCTCTCCGAAAGTCCAAGCTCGTAACTCTTTGCCCTCCGCCGAGAACAAACGGATCTGTTCGATGCAGATGTCGCCGACCGCGGACGAGGGGTCAAATCTCAACGACGCCACGGGGCCGGCCGCCGGCAGTTCCAGACGGTAGTCGTGCCACTGGCCGTCATGCTGGGGCGTGAAGAAGACGCCCCGCTCGCGGTGATAGTTCTGATTGCCGCGGGCCCAATACACGGCTGCGGCACCCCGGCTTGACGACTTCATCCGAATCTCAATTCGCAACGGGCCTGGCACCGCCGGCTGAAGGCTCGTCGTCATCTGCGGGTCGTTGCCAGTGCTGCGGAGGACGGCGTGCGTCCGCTCCGCCCGGAGCCCGGCATCGTGGGCGGGCCGCCAGCCGGCGATCTCGACATCGGCCGTCGCGTCGTAGGCCGGATTGGGCTTCGGCAGGACCGCGCCCGTATCGCTCAGGAATCCGTCCAGCTTGGTGCGCAAGGCGGCCACCCGCTCCGACTGCTCCGCGGCCAGGTTGTGGGTTTCGCCGAGGTCCTCGCGGAGGTTGTAGAGATGACGATGGTATTGTCCCACAGTCCTTCCTCGTCCAGTGTCCTCACGAGTGTGCCGACCGCGTCGTCGAGGCTGTGAACCATGGCGGCGTATTCGGGACAACGTTGGCGATCGTCGGGGGCCAGCGGCTTGGCATGGTAGCGTTCGATCAGCTCCTGTTTGCCGTTGAACGGCGCATGGACCGAGAAGGCCCAGTAATTCACGAAAAACGGCCCGCCCTTATGCGTCTTGATGAAGTTCACCGCTTCTCGAGCCATGCGGTCTTCGATGTGCTCGCCGGTCTGTCCCTGCCCAGGCCAGAATTTCCACGGCGCAAGGTAACCGGAAGAAGGCCCTGGCGCCGGCGTGTGGGGCAGATCGATCTCAAAGCCTTGTTCCAAGGGGCTATAGGGCTCGGCGCCCAGGTGCCACTTGCCGAAATGAGCCGTGGAATAGCCGGCAGCCTGCAGCGACTCGGCCAACGTGAAATACTCCTGCTTCAATCGCGTGACACTCTGCACGGGCAACCATTTCTGATTCGGCCCGGCCTTCTCGGCCACGGTGGATTCGAGCACGATTTCCGGCAGATGGCAGACCGGGACGGTAATGCCGATGCGCGCCGGGGCCAGCCCCGTCAGGATACTCGCGCGCGTCGGCGAACAGAGCGGACTGGCCGAATAAGCCTGAGTGAAGGTCAAACCACGCCCGGCCAGTCGATCGATGTTGGGCGTTTCATAATAGCGGCTGCCGAAGCAGCCCAGATCGCGCCACCCGAGGTCATCGGCCAGAATGAAGAGGATGTTAGGTTTGCCAGCGGTGGATTCGCCCGCCAGTACGCAGTCTGCCAGAAGCGTCAGCACGACAACCGCGAGGAGACGGAGGATGTGTTTCGAGCCGCTTGGCAGGGACGTGGCGTTCATTGATTTCTTTTCTCTTTCAACGGACAAAAACGGGGATCGCAAAGGGCGAACGTCCGCCGTAGCGGTTAAACGACGATGGGCCAATCTCACCCACCTGCAAGATCATTCTACGACAGGCCGGTGCAGCACGGATACCGGCCGAGCGGCGATGCACCGGCATACACACCGGCTTGACGCACCCACCAGCGAGGCCGAAACTTGGAGTGCGTCGGTCGAGGAATGTCGCATGCCACGGCCTCGGCCTTGATCATAAGGTTGCGCAAAACGCTAGCAGGGTGGCTGGTGGCTTAGCC
>JAPLNJ010001145.1 GCA_026692885.1 Planctomycetota bacterium
CGAAGTCGCTTCGTCATCGCCGAGCAGACTCAACCAGTTCGGCGATCGTCTTTCCCAGCAGGGCGGCACCGCCGAACGTCATCCCCAACGCCTGAAGTTTCCCCGTTTCGATCTGGTGTTTTGGAGCTGGTCGGCGTCCGCGGATCTCGCTAGTGCTGCCCGAAATCCGTTTGGCGATGGTCGCCACCTCGAAGTCCGGCACATACCGATCGCAGCAGTTGTACGCTTCGCCCGCGATTCCGTCTGCCTTCAACAGGAGAGCTACCGCCCTGGCGACATCTCGGGCGTGGACTTCCTTTCCGCCTCGTTTGCAGGTCACTGGCTGACCACGTACTACGGCCGATACGAGGTCAAACCATTTGCTCGCATCTGCTGGACGAGCAAGGCCGTAGACCCCGGTTGGCCGCAAGGCACAGATCGGATATCCGTCGCCGAGTCCGTAGCTGTAAACGAATTGCTCCAGGGCGGCCTTGTGGGCACCGTAATGGCTCTTCGGCCACAGCGGGTGCGTTTCGTCCAAGGGCCGGTCGTCGAGGACTTTCTCGTGCACCGCGCAGGTCGAGATGAGCACGAACCGTCCGACCCCAGCTTGTCGCGCGGCTTCGATCAGCCGGACGGTGCCCACGATGTTCTTCTCCACGAACTCGACGAGATCGCCCTCGCCGCGGCAAAATCCGCCACCCGGATGGTAAAGCGCAGCGTGGACCGCAGCGTCGCAGCCTGCGACCAGGGACTGGGCGCTCTGCGAGTCATCCAAGTCGCCCATGATCCATTCCAGTGAGCCCGCGAGGTCCTCCAACCCTCCGCAGTCGCCAGTCGGTCGACACCAGCACCGTAACGTGTGTCCCTGTTCGACCAAGTGGCGTGCGATGTATCGGCCTATGAAACCGGTCGCACCTGTCAACGCAATTCGCATGATTCAAGCCCCCTTTACCGTTTACCTTCCGAAGGAACCTATTATGACACTTGCTGCCCGTCTTCTGGAATACATCTCCGCTTGATTCACCAAGCGGGCCTTGCTGCAGCCGAGCCGCAGTACACTGAAGTGTCAGCGAGGCGGCCTTGATCATAAGGTCGCGCACGGCTGTTGGTGCTGGCAACGGGTGGCTGGCGGCTGAGCCTAAGCGAAGCCCCAGTACCCGGTTTCTGGGGCATCGCTGCACTCTGCCGCCAGCCACCCTGACCCCCTGCTGCTAGTGTTTTGCGCCACCTCATGATCAAGGCCCAGCGAGGCGGCAACTGGCCTGTTCCTCGCTTACGCTTCCGAGCAGGTCATCCATGTATCACACGTAGCCGGGCGTCTGGCGGACGGGTCTCTTCCGTGCCGCCTGGCCGCACCCGAAGTAGCATGGCTCTCCAGAGCCGTGTGCGACACGCCCTGTCCTGCCCCTAACGCTTCGAGCCCGGCAGAAATCGTGAGCGGGTTGGCCAGTCGGAGTCGAACTGCACGGCTCTGGAGAGCCATGCTACGAGGGTTCGCTAACGGTTCAGCAGAGACGGGGCGTGAGACAAGGGGTCTGACCCCTTTGATTTGCTCCAATGAGTCCTGACCTGGGGTGTTCAGTTTGTGCCTGTCAAGGCCAATTGATTTGATCCCGTTTCTATTCCGCGTTTGGGGCTGGGGAAGGCTTCCCGGCGGAGGCCGGTGTGATCCACTACTCTTCCGCCCCAAAGGGGCAAAACAAATCAGCCCAGGGCAAAGCGTCGCGGCGACAGCCGCAGAGCGACGCCCTGGGTACGGGTTTGATTTAGCACGGTAGCCCTGAAAGGGCGAAACAAATCGGTTCATCTCCGCACGCATCGTTCGTCCGATGCGGCCAAGGCTTGTTTCGCCCCTTCAGGGCTGGGGTTCTCAATCCTCTCATAACCCAGGGCGGCGCTACGCGGCTACGCGGCTACGCCGCTCCGCTCTGCCCTGGGCTGATTTGTGGCTGCCCCTTTGGGGCGAAAACCTGCGGATCGCGATCAAGGGTGCCCCAGGGGCCACTCGGTCATCCTGGATTTCGTAATCCCACCGCGAAGCAAACCAGAATGGGACAGAATCAGGCATTCGGGAAAACACCAATTCCAGGCAAAATCAAACAAACTGAACACGCCAGGTGTGACCCCAGCTGCCGGTCCGTCTATGCAAAACCGGAAAACCCCATGCTTGACACCGATAACCCCGAAAACCGTTTGGTGCTAGGTTTGACCCGGGGGTAGAACGTCCATGGCAGAAAATCTGCAGTGTGGATAGTGCCGTAGGCGGGCTGGAATGGCTAGAATCGGTGGCCGGGGAGAACGCTTGTGGCAATCACGCTGGACAAATTCATGACCCACGTCGCCGACAGTAGCCTGCTGTCGGCCGCCGAAGTCCATGCGCTCATCGCCACGCTACCAGAGAATCGCCGCCCCGCAGACGGGGAGCAACTGGCTCGCGAATTGGTTCGGCAGAAGAAGCTCACCGCCTACCAGGCCCAGCAGGTCTACGCGGGCAAAGGCAAGTCATTGGTGCTGGGCAACTATGTGGTACTCGACAAGCTCGGCCAGGGCGGCATGGGACTGGTGCTCAAGGCCGAGCATCGGCGGATGAAGCGTCTGGTGGCTCTGAAAGTCCTGTCGCCCAAGGTCAGGCTGACGCCCGAGGCATTGCGACGGTTTCAGCGCGAGGTGGAAGCGGCCGCCAAGCTCGAACACGCCAACATCGTCACCGCCCACGATGCGGACGAAGCCGGCGGCACCCATTTTCTGGTGATGCAGTACGTGGAAGGGATCGATCTCGCGGCGCTGGTGAAGGAGCAGGGGCCGCTGCCGGTCGGCCAGGCGCTGGACTGCATCTTGCAGGCGGCCCGCGGTCTCCAGTACGCCCACGAGCATGGCGTGGTGCATCGGGACATCAAACCGGCCAACCTGCTGCTGGATCGCCAGGGGACGGTGAAGATCCTGGACATGGGTCTGGCCCGACTCGAATCGGCCGGCGCCGAGCAGGACCAACTGACCGGCACCGGCCAGATCATGGGCACCGTCGATTACATGGCTCCGGAACAGGCTCTGGACACGAAACACGCCGACGCGCGGGCGGACATCTATTCGCTGGGGATCACGCTCTGGTACCTGTTGACTGGCCGCGCCGTCTACGGCGGCGAAACGCTGATGGCGAAGTTGCTGGCCCACCGCGAGGCGTCGATCCCTTCGCTGCGCGAAGCCTGTCCGCAGGTTTCCGCCGAACTAGATGGCGTGTTCGCCAAAATGCTCGCCAAGACCCCCGATACGCGTTACCAGACGATGGCCGAAGTCATTGCCGATCTCCATCGCTGCCAGACCGGCCAGCCCTTGGTCTCAATGATGGCCTCAACGGTCGGTACGGCACGGGACGAAGGCAGTCCACTTGATGTCATGCTACGCAGCATGGAGTCCAGCGGCGGGCTGGCCGTGGCGGCGAAAGTCGCTCCGAAGAAGACCGTCGCCTTGTCCGGCCTGGAACCCACCGGGGCTTGGCAATCGCCGCAGGTTGCGACCGATACCGAGACGCAGCAGTCGCTGGTCAGCCCGCTCGCCAGTCGAGCGGTTGCATCACGCCAGGCTCGCTCGCCCTGGTGGCAGAAACTACGCCTTCTGCCACAGCGGCGTGTGCTTGTGGCCGGTGCCGTGGTGGGAACCTCGCTGCTGCTGGCCGGCATCGTGCTGTTGTTGCAGACCAAACAGGGCACGGTACGGATCGAAATCAACGACCCGGCGGTGGAAGTGCTCGTCGATGGGGAGGGGGCGACCATCAAGGGAGCCCAGCCTCAAGAGATCAAGCTGGAGCCTGGTCAGCACGGCCTGCGGATCAAGTACGGCCCGTTGGATTTCGAGACCGACAAGTTCATCCTGAGCCGTGGGGACACGATCACGCTGAAGGTGGAACTGCTGCCCGCCAGCGTGCAGGTGGTCAAGGGCGACACGCCGCTTGGCGCGCGGCCGCTCCCGGCAATCGCACCGTTCAAGGCGCAGCAGGCCCGCGATTATCAGGAAGCCTGGGCCAAGCACCTCGACGTGCCGGTCGAGTACGCCAACACCCTCGGCATGCAGTTCATTCTCATCCCGCCGGGCGAGTTCACGATGGGCAGCACGCCGACCGAGATCGAAGAGGCCCTGAAGGTTGCGGGCGACAACAAGGACTGGCAGGAAAAGATCAAGAGCGAAGCCCCCCAGCACAAGGTGATCCTCACGCAGCCGATCTATCTCGGCATCCACGAAGTGACGCAGGCACAGTACGAGAAAGTCATGGGGAAGAACCCGTCCCACTTTGCCGCGACAGGTCCAGGCAAGGACGCCGTTGCCGGCGTTGACACCTCGACCCATCCCGTGGAAATGGTGAACTGGAACGACGCTGTGGAGTTCTGTGCGAAGTTGAGTGCGAAGGAGAAACTGAAACCGTTCAAGTTTGAACTGCGGGCTGGTGAAACGGTGAGGAGCGAGGGCACCGGCTACCGCTTGCCGACGGAAGCCGAATGGGAATTTGCCTGCCGGGCTGGGACGACGACCAAGTACTGGATCGGCGACACGGAACGCGACTTGCGGCAGGCAGGCTGGTTCAATGCGAACTCGGGCGGCCGAACCCATGCGGTGGGAGAATTGAAAGCAAATCCGTTCGGGCTGTTCGACATTCACGGCAATGTCTGGGAGTGGCTGCAGGACTGGTGGGACCCGACGTACTACGGGCAGTTCCAGGAAAAGCCCGCACTTAACCCTGGGCCGTTAAACGGCCCATCTAGCGCCGGTTCCCGGCGCATGGTCCGGGGCGGCGGTTGGGGCCTCCACCCGTCCCGCTGCCGGGCCTCGTATCGCCACGCCGACGATCCGCCGGGCCGCTACGACAACCCCGGTTTCCGGGTGGCGCTGGTGGTGGGTGTCCCGCGTGTCGGTCGTCCGTGACATCTGTTTCTCTGTCCTCTGATCTCTGATCTCTGTATTCTCTGAACGGGGTGCAGGGGCGGAGCCCCTGCTCGCGTCGAAAATTTACGTTCGTTCCCAGGCTCCGCCTGGGAACGCACTGCATTAGCGGCTCTGCCGGCCTGCTTGCGAGGCGGAGCCTCGATTCCAGTGGGTTACGAGGCAGTCCGGGATGTCCTGCGGACGTTGAGTTGGATGAACAGGCCGTAGGTTGGGACTCCGTCCCGACCGGTCGGGACGGAGTCCCAACCTACGGCTGTTCGGCTGGTGCCGGGCGGTGGATCAAGCGTATAATCGCGATGTGAGTAGGATTGCTCGGATAACTTGTCCCGGGGACGACCGATGACGACGATCATCGACTTGACCGACCAGGAACTTGCGGAACTCAAGACACTGACGAACCAGGCGGATGCTGCCTCCGCAGTGCGCTGCGCCACCACCGAGTATCTGCGATTTGCGCGGCGAAAGCGACTGCAGGAGCTCTCTGGCCGCGTCGAGATGGAGGAGAACTGGACCGTGCTCGAAGCGGCCGAACTGAAAGAGCCGCATGGCAGTTGCTGATCTCGTGCTCGTCGATACCTGCATCTGGGTGCCATTCTTCAACCGTCCGCATTCTCGCGAGAAACAGACGGTGGACGAGTTGCTCGACGAGGACCGAGCGACCCTGATCGGGCCTGTGCTGAGCGTATGATCGCGATGTGAGTAGGGTTGCTCGGATAAAGGCTGACCTACAACATGCGCGCACCGTGTGCGCATCCTAAAACCTGAGACTCTAGGGAGTACGACAATCATGGCTAACCCGATCACTCAAACCTCTGCGTGGAAAGCCCTCGAGGCGCACTACATCGACATCTGCGATATACACCTGCGCCAACTCTTCGACGACGACCCGCAGCGCGGCGAAAGTCTGACCGTGGAGGCGGCCGGGGTCTTTCTGGATTACTCCAAGAACCGCATCACCGACGAGACGATTACCTTGTTGGTCCGGCTGGCAGAGGAAGCGGGCCTGCGTCAGAAGATCAACGCCATGTTCCGTGGCGACAAGATCAACGTCACCGAACAGCGAGCCGTGCTGCACGTCGCCTTGCGGATGCCCAGAGACAAGTCGGTTCTCGGCGATATCAAGGTGAACGGCAAAGACGTCCGCACGGACGTCATCCCGCATGTTCACGCGGTGTTCGACAAGATGGCCCGCTTCAGCCGCGCCGTCCGTTCGGGCGAATGGACAGGACACACCGGCAAGCGGATTCGCAACATCGTCAACATCGGCATCGGCGGATCGGATCTGGGGCCGGTCATGGTGTACGAAGCCCTGCGGCACTACAGCCGCCGTGACCTGACCTTCCGCTTCATCTCCAACATCGACGGCACGGACTTCGCCGAGGCGACGGCTGATCTCAACCCGGAAGAGACCCTGTTCATCGTTGCGTCCAAGACCTTCACGACGCTGGAGACGATGACCAACGCCCACACGGCGCGCCAGTGGTGCCTGGACAAGTTGGGGGATCCGGCGGCCGTCGCCAAGCATTTCGTGGCCGTCTCGACCGACGCGATCAAGGTCGGGAAGTTCGGTATCGACCCGGCTAACATGTTCGAGTTCTGGGACTGGGTGGGTGGCCGGTACTCGCTGGCTTCCGCGATCGGGCTGTCGACGATGTTAGCCATCGGGCCCGATCACTTTCGGGCCATGCTGGATGGTTTCCACCAGATGGACGAGCACTTCCGCACCCAGCAGGATTTCAGCAAGAACTTGCCGGTGCTGCTGGCGTTGTTGAGTATCTGGTACAACAACTTCTTCGGTGCCCAGACCGTGGCCGTGTTGCCGTACGACCAGTACCTGAAGCGATTCCCGGCGTACCTGCAGCAGCTGACGATGGAGAGCAACGGCAAGAGCGTCACGCTCGATGGCGACCCGGTCGGCTGCCAGACCAGCCCGATCTGCTGGGGCGAGCCGGGCACGAACGGGCAGCACTCGTTCTACCAACTGATCCATCAGGGCACCAAGTTGATCCCCTGCGACTTCATCGCCTTTGCCAAGTCGCTCAATCCCCTGGGCCGCCACCACGATCTGTTCATGGCCAACGTCTTCGCCCAGGCCGAGGCACTGGCGTTCGGTAAGACGGAGGACGAGGCACGGGAGGATCTGAGGAAAGAGAACGAGAAGGCGAAACCGAACGAGCGAAAGCCGGAGTCGCTGGTGCCGCACCGCGTGTTTGCCGGCAATCATCCCTCGAACACGATCCTCTTAGAGAAGCTGACACCAACCGCCTTGGGCAAGCTGGTTGCCCTGTACGAACACATCGTTTTTGCGCAGGGGGCGATTTGGAACATCGATTCATTCGACCAGTATGGCGTGGAATTGGGCAAGCAGCTGGCCCAGCAGATCGTCCCGGAGCTGGAAAGCCCGGCACCGCCCGCGCTGCGTCACGACAGTTCGACCAACGCCCTGATCCGCCGCTATCGAACGATGAAGTGACCGGCCACCACCACGGTGGAACCCCAAGCAAATAGCTCGGAATTGCCCCGCACGGATGGCATCGCCAAAGTGGGTAGATTTCCCGCCCCGGTCGCAATCGGCCGTGGACGGCGACAGCACTTCCACAAGGACGTTTCACACCCTTGGTCCACCCTCCGGGGACGCCCCCTCACTTCGCGGCGTCGTCGGACTTGGGCTGGCTGCCGGTGTCGACCAGCACGTAACCGGCCCAGAAGAATGGATGGTCGGCTTTCAGGTTGTCGTCCCAACCGCTCTTGTCGACGTGCGGTTCCAGGTCGGGATCGAGCTGACGATCGGCCGCCAACTCGACGCTCCGTTTCCAGGCGTCCGCCGCGCTCGAGTACGGCAGTTCCTGCACGTACTCGCGCATCAGATCGAAGGAGGATTGCCCGGCGGGCGACCAGCGGCTGATCAGAATCGAGCGTGCACCGGTGGCCATCAGCGCACAGGTGTTCAAGAACAGTTCGTGGCCCGTGCCGGGGCCGCGTTTGAAGCCTGTTTCGGCGGGTGTGTGGAAGCCCGGCAAAACGAGTTCCGCGGGACTCTGCCAGGGCAGGGCCATCCAGTCTTCCACGCCGCTGCCGGCTTTGCCACGTTCCACGGCCGTCGGCGACCAGCCGTACGGGCCGCGAGGATTCGGCTCCAGTTCGCTCAATACCACCATCCGGTCGCAGGTCGCGGTAAACACACTCGAAGGCACGGGGAGGCTGTCGAAGCGTGTGGCTTCCGAGAGTTTGCTGTGGATTTCGTCGAACGCGTCCACGCTCGCCTGAACGTCCGTGCCAGGAGTCATCTTGCCGACCATCACGGCGGTCCTGCCACTCGGCTTGCGATCGCCGAAGTCGCCGTTGGCCAGCGCCAGCGTCGGCACGTAGCGGACGCGCAACTTGGAAAGCAGGGTCGGGCGGTTGTCGCCGTCCCCGATCGTGAGGGCCTCGAAGGGGACATACCAGAGGATCCCGTCCGGCACGACCACCAACTCCTGGTACGGCGCCCATGTTTCGATGCGATTAGCGGTTACCAGCTTCAGCAATTTGCCCGCGGTGGTGGGCCACGTCCGGTCCTTTAGCAACGCGGCCGTCACGCCGGTTTTTCGTTCATTGAGTCCCCATTGCTTGAGCAGGTCCGCGACCAGTTTGGTGACCTCGACCGGCTTGTCGACTTGCCAGTTGGCGTATTTCTCACGGCTGAGCGCGAAGGCCGTGACCGTGCGCGTGGTGACCAGGAAGGACAACAACAATTGACCCGCCGGCATCCGCGTTTGGATCTCCTTGATCGGGAGCAGCGGTGGAAACACAAATTCGGCCGGTTCGCGGCGGAGCGAGATCTCCCGCAGGATGAGTTCCTGGCGGGTACTGACTTCGGCCAACTGTTCAAATATTTTTTTCTGCTTCTTCGCTTGCTCGCCGTCGGGCGGCGCCAGGGGCAACTCGGCCAGTTGCTCGCGGAGTGCGGCGCCTTGAGCGGATAATTTTGCGTAGTTGGGATAGCGGGTTAGCAGGTCCTGACGCTGCAGCCGCGCGGCGGGACTGAGCGCCGCCTCGGGTGCTTCCAGAACCCAACGCAGGACCAACAGCCGACCGCCCATAGGCAACGTGCTGAAGAAGCGGTGCCGGCGAATCCGTTCGGCGACGTCCATCGCCTTTTCGGGATCATTGCGTTGGAGCGCGATCTCAAACCAGTGCTCCAGCGGCACCATGTGCGGGGTCATGACGACCGACAGGGTATCGAGCGGATCGATCTTCCAGTCGGCCGGTGTCGGCTCGCGCAGGACCTCGTTGAACAGCGTGTCGGCCACCCGTTGGCTGATGGCCCCCGAGGTGAAGAAGTTGTCCGCCAAGCCGATCTGGAACAGACGTAGCGAGCCGGTCTTCCGCTGGAAATCCAAAGCGACGGCCAGATCCGCGGTGCCGCCGACGAGGTTGCCCTGCGAGAAGCCCACGAGGGCTGACAGATAGTGGAAACGGGCGGCCAAGACGCCACCTTTCATCCCGCGGGTGCCCAGGCTTTTCCGGGTTTCGGCCAGGAGTCGGACGGCCTGGGCCATTTGCCCCTGGGCAGCGCAATTCTCTGCCGCCAGCAACAAGAGGCCGGCGTGCAAGGCCGGCGAACGTCGCCGCGCCCATTCCGATGCCGGCCCCAGCGGTGCGTAGAGGCCCTTTTGCCCGGATACGAGATGAGTCAGCAGTGCGCCCCGAAAGGCCTCTTCCAGGACGTCGTATTGCTCGAAAGCCGCCGCGGCGTAGGTCGCTTCCAGGAACAGGGCACCGGCCGCTTGGTACTGACCTTGGTCAAAGGTCAGCTTGCCCAACTCGACCAAGGCCAGCGCGGTCAGTTCGTGGTCGTACAGGCCGCCGACGACCAACGAGTTGTTGAGGGCTGCGGCGGCCTGCTCGTGTTTGCCGGCCGAGGCGAATGCCAAACCGGCGTAGCACGTCGACCAGGCTTGGGCCCAACTGTTGGGAGGCGTGGCGTAGTGTGAAAACGCCGCGAGAAGCTGACCCGTCGACGGGTCCTGGGGACACACCGGTCCCATGATTTCGCGTCGGCGCCGCAGGGCCACGGCCGTGCATCGCACGATTTCTTTGACGTTCAACGGATACAACTGTGGCGCTGCCACAATGCCGCCGCGTTTGATTGCCTCCAGGTTGTCGTTCCGGCCCTGGCGACTGAGCATCGTGTTCGGGATGCGGCCCAAACGGGAGGTGCGCGTCCTCACGCCCCACGTGATCGTGTTCCACACGGTCGATGCGGAGGGTTCAATGGTAGCGGGGAATTCGACTCGCAACAGCCAGTCACCGTGAAACGCGGCCAGCTTGATCGCCGAATTGGACTGGTCCAGGGCATTGACCAGGTCACCCATGCGGTAGAAGCACTCGCCCTGCATGGCGTGATAGCAGATAGAATCTACCCACAAGCCTTCCGTGCTTCGCACTGCGCCCCGTGCGGCAGACCGAAAACCCTGCAGGGCTGACGGGTAGTCCCCCTCAAGATACACCCGCAACGCCGCATAGTACTCCGTCGATGGGACGCTATCTCGCTGGGTCTGCGCCATGACCGGGACGGCCAGCATTCCTGCGACACACAAAACTGGGAGGGACTTGAACATCGGAGTAATCCTTCACGCTAGCAGCCTGTTCTGCTTTCCTGCGACCGTCACCGGCCTCTGACAATTCGGTTAATGATAGCGAATTGAGGAGAAGAAAGGGCGGCTGGGCCGGAGAAGTTTTTTGGCCCCGCGGACTGTGAAAAAATCGTAGGGTGGGCTGTGCCCACCACAACTGTTTGTGCCTGGTGGGCACAGCCCACCCTACACCTTGTCCCAGCAGCGTGGCCGATTTGATTTTTTCACGGCCGCCCGTTGGAGCATTTTTCCGCGTTTCGGCAAAGATCCAGATCTGTTCGACCGATATTGAGTGTGGCGCTGATACCGGTTGTAGGGATCGTGTGGAGTTTGCAGAAGATGAAAATGAATACAGCTCAACGTTGGCTGCGTCTGACCCTCTCCGGTCTCAGTCTGGCCGCGTGCCTCGGCACGACCGGATGTCAAATGAACATCGGCGGCCAAACTCTTCCCAGCCCGTATTATCTCGAGGACGACGTGCAGTATTACGCTCCGGCGACAGAATTCAAGCTGTCGAAGGAAGCGGCGTCCCTGAAGGCATACAAGGCCGAGCAAGAGCTGCAACGCACGAAAGTCGGTAAGTAAGGGGATCGGGGAAATCGACAAGCGGGCGCTGATGGCGTTGGCCGTAACACTGCGAAATGCCGTCACTGCTAGCTGATCCCGTCCGGGAAGCTCCCGACGTAAGTCGGTGTGAGCAGTCCCGCCAACTCCTAACACCGCAGCGCCTCACCGAGTTCTCGCGACTCGTCGGCTGGTCGGATATGGGGCTCCGGGTTAGGCACAGGGCGGGAACACTCCCACCGACCTACGTCAGGAGCTTATCGGGGGCGATCACGACACTGCGAGTATTTCGCAACGTTATGCTCAAGGCCCACTCTGCCTCAGCCCCTGCTGCTAGCGTTTTTCGCAGCGCCCGCGCCACAACCGTCGGCCGGTTCGCTGTTGTACTCGGCCGCCTCGCCGTGTAAACTGAACGATTGTAGGGATTGTTCCTTGTGCATGGAGGGCGCGACGTTGTCCAATGAGGCCGAGCGTGCTGGCTGTGGGGCAATGCCACGGAGCGCACTCACGATCAGGTTCGATCGGCCGTTGCGCGGAGTGACTGCGGTAGATTT
>JAPLNJ010001146.1:0-8725 GCA_026692885.1 Planctomycetota bacterium
TGGGGCCTGATCATCTACGACGAGGTCCATCTGCTGCCGGCGCCGGTGTTTCAAGTCACGGCCAGTCTGCAGGCCCGGCGGCGGCTGGGACTGACGGCCACGTTGGTCCGCGAAGACGGCCGCGAGGATGACGTGTTCGCGCTGATCGGACCGAAAAAAGTCGATGTCCCTTGGAAGGTCTTGGAAGGGCAGGGCTGGATCGCCACGGCCGTCTGTAGCGAAATCCGCGTGCCCATGCCGGAGGAGCTGCGCATGCCCTACGCCGTGGCTGATGCACGGCAGAAGTTCCGCATCGCTTCGGAAAATCCGCAAAAGTCGCGGCACGTGCGTGAGATTCTCGACCGGCACCCCGACGAGCCGACGCTGATCATCGGCATGTACGTGGAACAACTCCAGGAGCTGGCGGGTGAGTTGGCGGTGCCACTGATCACGGGCACCACATCGCAAAAGAAACGCGACGACTTGTTTGGTCGCTTCAAAGCGGGCGAAGTGCGCGTGTTGGCGGTGTCGAAAGTCGCCAACTTCGCGGTCGACCTGCCGGACGCGGCAGTGGCCATCCAGATTTCGGGGACCTTCGGTTCGCGGCAGGAGGAGGCCCAGCGGCTGGGCCGCATTCTGCGCCCCAAGCCGGGCCGCAATCAGGCCCACTTCTATAGCTTGGTCAGCGGCGATACCGTGGAGCAGGATTTCGCCTTGAAACGCCAGTTGTTCTTGTGCGAACAGGGCTATGCCTACGAGATCCTGGACGCCGACGACCGGATCGTGTGGCGGGCAGCAGCGGGGCCGGCATGAAGTACTTCGAATTCGATTGGCAGTGGTTTCTGGAACGTCTGCGGACGTGGAACGAGATTTCGTCGGCGTCCCGCGCGGCGTGCCTTACGCTGCACAGCAACCTGGCGGCGCCGCGGACAGCGGTTGGCGAGGACATCATGCGGCTCCTGGCCGACCAGTACCTGACCGCGTACACAGACGGGCAGCGTGTCCGTGTCCACGACACGGGGCGTGCGCTAGTCACTACGCTCCTCGCCATGTCGCGTCATCCGCTAGCCTCGCCGTCGCAGCACGCCTGTCAGCGGTATCTAGACGAGCATTTCACGCAGCAAGAGCTGCAGGACGTGCAGAACCGTCTATTGATGCACGAATCAAAGCTTCTGTCCCTAGCCTGCTCCGAGACGTGGATCTCTGGTTTCCTGTCGGAGAACGCCATGGACTGGGTGCTGCAACGACTTCCTCGCCGGGTTGCCGAGCCGAACCCGGCCACCGTGGCTGTGGCGCAAACGTTGGTGCGGCAGGCTATGACGTGGCGCGAGCCGCTGCCGCTGCACGAATTGCCGGCCCGTTTCCCGTCGGTACTACCGGAGCGGTTGGGGCGGGCCGTTTGTTTGGCCGTGCGATTGTGGTTGCTCTTTCCCCGGCTGCAAAACGCGGACTTGGTGGCTGTGATCGGCCTGTGGCCGGGGCTGACGGCGCGACTGCACCGGCCCTCACCGACCCTACCCACGGCCCGGGAACCGGGCGAACGATTCCACCTGGCGTTTCGCATCGAGGACATGACCGCCGTGTTGGTGGCCTGTGCCGGTGGAGGCGTGCGGATCCGCTCCAATGACTGTGCCCTGTTTGCCAAGGCCGAGGAACAGATCATCGCGAATCTGATACCGCTGCCCGCGTGGCTGGATAGCCCGTATTCCTCGTGGCGCGCCCGGCGGTTGAGCGAGGCCCAGATTCTGCTGTCCGCGATGCGTTTGACGACCACGAGCGGGAGAATGGGGCGGGACCTGCAGCTGATCGCGACGCCCGCGGGGGTGCAATGGCTGGCAGGCTCCGCGGAAGATCGGATCCGACAAGTCGTCCAGCACCTGCAGCCCACCGAACGCCTGCCGCTAGGTAGTCATCATTCGTTGGCCGATCACCGCCACGGAGTCCTGTCGGTCCCTGACCTCTGCCGACGCGCCGCCTAAGCTTTCGCCCGGCCTCCCGCCGCGCAGTTCTCGGCCTGGGACGAGTTCGTGCGTTGGCAGGTCGAAGGCGAGAATCCGCTGGTGGAACAACTGCACCGGGACGGCACGGTCTTCGTGCCCGGAGCCTATTTGTCGGCCACGTCCTCGGCCGAGCAACTGGAGGAGACCTGGGCCCGGATCCTGCGGGCCTACTGGCATGACAACCTGGTTCCGCTGGGGGGTGTGGAATTGGGCTTGGCCGACGGCGAGCGTCTGGTCTTTCGGCTGACTGACGTGGGCCGCTACATCTTGGGCCTGGCCGACCGGTTTTCGTACCGCCCCGAGGCCGCGGAGGCGGGCGGTGAAGTGGTCGTGCAGCCGAACTTCGAGATCGTGTTTCTCGCCCCTGCGCCGCTGGCCGAAGCCACGCTGGCCCGCTGCGCGGAACGCAGCGGTGCCAAGACGCACGGCCGTGGGGTCGGGACGTTGTTCAAGATCACCAAGGCGTCGATTTTCGCCGCCGCCGCGACCGGGATGACGCCGGAACAGGTACTCACCACGCTCCGCGAACTCTCCCGCAAGCCGTTGCCACCCAACGTCGAACGGGAGATTCAAGGTTGGTTCGGTCAATGCCGCCGCGTGACTGTCCGCCGGACCGTTCTGATCCAGTGCCCCGATGTGCACACGGCGGCTCGGGTCGTGGCGGCCAGCGGACGCAAGGCCAGCTTGTTGGCGGAGACCATCGTGGAACTTCAGGACGCCACGTTGCAACTGAGCCTGATCAAGAAGCTCAAAGCGATGGGGATCTTCGTCTAGGCGACCGGCGAGGCCAAGACCTCGATCCTGGAGCATTATTGCCGGGACCGATGGCGGTAGCGCGCACTGACCCGTTCCAACAAGGCGCGGTCGGCGCTGGAGAGGGACTTCATCCCGCGTGCATGCACGCGGACGAGAATCTCGTCCACCTGGCGTTCCTCTTCTGCCTCCCGTTCTCGCTGCCGCTGAAGTTTGAACGCCCGGCGCTGTTCCAGCCAGCGTGAGACGGTCCCAGGGACCTCCGCGATCTCTTGGGCGGCACCGGTTTCGGACTGCCGGGAGGCCCGAGAAAGAGCGTGACTGAGCGCCGCTCCCTCGTCGAGCGTCTCGGCTTCGTTCCGGTTTTCCTCGTGTTTGGCGCTGAAGAACAAGAAGATTGCCAACAGGATCAGGGCAAATCGGGTGGGCAGCAGGCTATTGACGTCGTCGAACTGGAAAACCAACGCCGCCGCACAGATTGTCAGGGCGGTAGCCTTCGCCATGCTCGCCACGATCAACAACGCCGCGCGAGGTTTCAACTGCGGCCAGCGTACCAGCAACGCGGCACGCAGGGCTCGACCACCATCGAAGGGAAACGCTGGCAGAAGATTGACGAGGACCAGGATCCAATTGATCCAAAACACCAGTTTCAGCCCGATGATCGCGCTGCCGCCCTCGATCAGGCCCACGGGCGCCAGCGGAGAAAGCAGGCCCCAATGCCAGCCCCCGGCTGCGGTCAGGACGGGCACGCAAAGGCCGCAAATCGCGAGATTCGTCAGGGGGCCGGCCCCCTGAACCCACAATTCCGAACGCGGCTCACTCAAGCCCCGGATGGTGGCCAAGCCGCCGAGCGGACCCAGCACGAGCTCCTCGACATAGCCGCCACGCCGGACGGCGACCCAGGCATGTCCTACGTCGTGGAGCAGGACGCTCGCCAGCAGCACGCACAAGCTCTCCACGGCAATCCAGTCCAGTCCTGGCGAGGCCAGAGCTGCACCCGCACGCCAACTCCCATACAGCGTGAACGCCGCAAACAACAGGAAGAACATGTGCAGCCGCACATAGATTCCGCCCCAGCGTCCTAGCTGCAGACTCCAACTGGCATGATCGCTCATACGGGTATTACGTTCAGAATGGCAACGTGGTTTGGCGACGTGGTGGACTTGCTAATTGGGTATCGTAGCATTACCAGCGTCTGGCTTCAATCTTCTGCGGGTCGGGGATTTGGGCCGCAGCGAACTCTTTTCGGACCGGCCGCAGATCATTAGACTGATGGTGGCCGCAGCCGGGACGACCGTACGTCAGGCTTTCCGGACAGGTAGAGCAATCCGTTGGGAGAAGTGGGAATCATGAAACAGATTCGAGGATCGAGCAAGATGCTGGGCAGGCTGCTAGTGATCGGGCTGCTGGTGATCGGGGGACAGTTGGCTTTCCAGTCGATCGGTTTGGCGGCTGAGGACACCAGCAAATCCCCTCAGGAGGCAGGCAATTTGTACGGGGACGCCGCCAACTTCCAGAACAACGGCGCCTTCGATTTGGCGGTCGAGGAATGGGAAAAATTCCTGAAGAAGTTTCCGAAAGATCCCTTGGCGGCCAAAGCCCAGCAGTACCTGGGTGTCTGCAACCTACAGCTGAAACATTACGACAAAGCGGCGGCGGCCTTCCAGGCTGTCATCACCAACTATCCGAAGTTCGACGCGATCCAAGACGCCTACCTGAATCTGGGCTGGTGCCAGTCTTCCTTGGCAGGCCAGAAGGTGGAAGGCCAGTACGCCAAGGCCGCAGCCACCTTTGCCGAGCTGGCCAAGAAGTTCCCGGCTGGTAAGTATACGGATCAGGCATTGTTCTTTTGGGGCGAGTCAGAATACAACCAGGGCAAGAAGAAAGAGGCCCTCGTACCGTACGAGCAGTTGGTGAAGAACCATACCGAATCGCCTCTGCGGCGAGACGTCGTGTACGCCCTGGGCGTGACCTACGAAGAACTCGGCCAATTCGCTGAGGCCGGCAAGACTTACGACCTGTTCCTGAAGGAGTTCCCGGCTCACGAACTGGCCACGGAAGTCACGTTGCGCAAGGCCGAGACGATGCTGCAGGCCGGCGATTTCGCGGCTGCGGAGAAGATGCTCGGTGAGATTGCCGCCAAGCAGGGGTTCGCCGCCGTGGATCACGCCCTCTCACGGCAGGCGTTTTGTCTGTCCAAGCTGGACAAATTCGCGGAAGCCGGTGAGCTGTACGTAAAATTGGCCACGAATTTCAAAGACTCCACCTACGCCAAGGATGCCGCGCTCTCGGCCGGCCGGTGCTACTATCGCGCGGAGCGATCCCCGGACGCCGCCAAGTGGCTGCAGACCGTCGTGGATCGCGGCGGGGGAGAGGCTGCCGAAGCAGCCCACTGGCTGTGCCGCATTCACCTCCGCAACCACGAGCCAAAGCCAGCCATCGCGCTGGCGGAACAGTCGCTACCGAAAGCCGCTGGCAGTTCGTTTCTGGTGAATCTGAAGATGGATCAGGCGGATGCGTTGTACGAAATTACGGATTCCAAACCGCAGTCGCTCGCAGCGTACTTGAAAATCGTCAAGGACCATCCGCAGCACGAATCGGCGGCGCAAGCCCTGTACAATGCGGCCTTCACCGCCTTGGAACTGAAGCGACCCGACGACAGTTTGAAGTACGTCCAGGCGTTCCTGAAGGCCTACCCGCAGGACCGGCTGGTGCCCGACGTGAAGTATGTGGCTGCCGAATCCCAGCTGCTGCGCAATCAGCCTGCGGAAGCCGAAAAGGTCTACCGGGAACTGACCGCCTCCGTCGGCGACCGCTCGGAGGGCGAGTTATGGAAGGTGCGTCTGGGCTTGGCGATCTATCTCCAGAAGAAATACCAGGAAGTCGTCACCGCCTTGGAGCCGCTGCTGGCGAGCCTCAAAGGGACGGACAATCTGGCCGAAGTTCAGTTCCTGATCGGTGCCAGTCAATTTCAGTTGGGCAACTTCGAGGCTGCGGCCAAGGCCCTGCAGGCAGCCTTACAGGCGAACCCCAAATGGCGACAAGCCGACGAGACGTTGTTGCTTCTCTCGCGGGCGCAACGCCAGCAAGACCAGCTGAAGGAAGCCCTGGCCACCGTGCGAAAACTGCTCGCGGATTTCCCCGATAGTCCGCAGGCGGCGCAAGCGCATTATCGGCTGGGTGAGTACAGCTACGCGGCCAACGACCACAAGACGGCGATCAGCGAGTACGACGAGGTCCTGAAGCGGACCGATTCGCCCTTTGTGCCCTACGCGCTGTACGGCAAAGCCTGGGTGCAAATGAAGAGCAATGCCTACGCCGAGGCGGCCGCCGGCCTGACGACTTTGATCAAAGACTACGCCGATCACGCCTTGCTGCCGGACGCCAAGTTCGCCCGCGCGATGTGTCGGCGGCAGGCAGGCGAACTCGACGGGGCTATTGAGGATGTGAACACCTATTTGGCCACCAAGCCGGAACTGAACAATCGGTGCGACGCCCTGTACGAGCGGGGCTTGGCCCAGGTGGCCCTGAAGAAATTCGACGACGCGGCGGCCACCTTCCAGGAAGTGCTCAAGGCGAACGAGAAGTACGCCGGTGCCGACAAAGTACTCTACGAGCTGGCCTGGGCCCATAAGGCGGTGGACGACAAGGCGAAAAACGCCGAGGCGGTCACGACCTTTGCCAAACTGGCGGCGACCTTCCCGGATAGCCCGCTGGCGGCAGAGGCCAACTTCCACGTCGGCGAAGCGGCCTACGAAAAACGTGAATACGCGGCAGCGGCCAAAGCCTATGCGGCCAGCAAGCAGAAGGTTGCGAAAGGAGATCTAGGCGAGAAGACGATCCACAAACTTGGCTGGGCCAACTTTCAGCAGAAGCAGTACGATCCGGCCCTGGCTGAATTCGCGGCACAGTTGCAGGCGTATCCGCAAGGCGCACTCCACGCCGACGCGCTGTTTATGAACGCCGAGTGTCTCTTCCGCTTGGAAAAATATACGGAGGCCCTGCCCGCCTACCAAGCGGCTCAGAAAGCTCCGTTGTCCTCGCCGACGGTCCAGGTTCTGGCCCGGTTGCACGCCGGCCAGTCCGCGTCGCAATTGAAGCAATGGGAGGAGGCGGTCGCGCTGCTCGCTCCGATCTCCGAGAAATTCCCGGATTCGCCGTATCTGGCTGAGGCTAACTACGAATTGGGCTGGGCCAAACAGAACTCGGGCAACGAGGAAGCGGCCCTGAAAGCCTACGAGGATGCCGCCACGCAATCGCGCTCCGCCGTCGGGGCACGTGCGAGATTCATGATCGGCGAACTAGCTTTCGGCAAGAAGCAGCATGCGGACGCAATCCGTCACTTCCAGCGTGTGATGTTCGGCTACGGAGGCGATAAGGCGCTCGACGACGTGAAGAAGTGGCAGGCCAAGGCGGGCTTCGAGGCCGGACGTTGCGCCGAAGTGCAGATCCAGGACGCCCAAGCCAATGCCAAGTCGGCCCTGCTCGCCGACGCCAAGAAGTTCTACCAGTACGTGATCGACAAACATCCGCAGGACGAACTGGTGGCGAAAGCCCAGCAGCGTGTGGCCGCCTTGTCCAAACTGTGAAGCCGGCGGGCCGCCAAGTAGATCCCGCTTGCCGATCTAATGCTGTCGCACGAGTGGGGTCGGGTGTTCAGAAATTCATTTTTCGCGGGCCAACGACTGTGATTATGAAGAGCCTCTTGCCCGCGAAAATTGAATTTCTGAACACCCGACCCCTTAGCCTGCAATCGTTCGTTCTCAAGCGAAGACGCCAGCGAATCGTTTGGTGCGAGGCACTCGGCTGACACAGCCGAGACACACGGTAGCCTACCGGAACCATTATCTCTTGTTGGAAGGCCCCTATGAGTCTCACCGAAGTCGTCATCAAGTTTACCCACTTAGGTTCTGAGTGGGTCATGTGGGTGCTGGTTATCCTGAGCATCATCAGCGTCACGGTGATGATCGAACGTGCGCTGTTCTTCCGGCGACATCGCGTCGGTTCGGAGCAGCTGAGTGCGGCGCTGGAAAGGCACTTGCGCGCCGGTGACCTGTCAGCGGCGGCGCGGCTGGTCGACGACTCACCCGCCATCGAATGCGTGGTGGCCGCCGCTGGCTTGAACTACTTCAGCCGTAGCGCGAACGCGGTCTCGGAGGCGATGCAAAGCGCAAAGGCCCGCGAGAAACTGAAACTCGAAGCGTACCTGTCGGTGCTCGCCACACTGGGCAACAACGCACCCTTCATCGGCCTGCTGGGCACGGTGATCGGGATCATCAAGGCCTCCCAGGACTTGGCTGCGGCCCAGGCAGCGAAGCAGGTGGGCACCGCCGCCGTCATGTCTGGCGTGTTCGAGGCCCTGGTGGCGACCGCCGTGGGACTGTTCGTGGCCATCCCGGCGGTGATCGCCTATAACTACTTCCAGCGCCGTGTGCGTGAGGCTCTGGGTCGGGTCGATTCGATCGCCCATCTGATGCTGGCGCTGTACTGCCCGGTGGCGGGAGCCGAGGCCAGGGTGGAAGTCAAGGCCCATCAACCTGCCGGAGTGAACTGATGGCTGGCGGTACATCTTCATTTGCGGACGAGGACGATGGCTCCTCCATTTCGGAAATCAACGTGACCCCGTTGGTGGATGTGGTGTTGGTGCTGTTGATTGTGTTCATGATCACAATGCCCACGATCGTGGCGATCGATGCGCTGAACGAGCGAGAAATCGCACTGCTGTTGCCCGCGGCCAGCGAGGCGGCGCCGTTGGTGGTGCAACCGGAGGCCGTGATCGTCAATGTCGATCAGGACGGCCAATACTTTATGGAAGGTCGGCTCGTGGCAGCCGAGCAAGTCGCAGGCATGCTCCAGCAAGCAGCAACCAATAATCCGGCCAACCAAACCGTCATCCTCCGTGCCGACAAGCGGGCCCAGGTGGACTACGTCGTGTTTGTAATGAACCTTTGTACGAAGCTGGGTATCGTCAATTGCCAACTGACTACCGAAGG
>JAPLNJ010001146.1:8730-9900 GCA_026692885.1 Planctomycetota bacterium
CTACCGAAGGCGAAGAATAAGGTCATTATGGAAAACATCCGACACACCCTTCGTAGACTGAAACCGAATTCAGTACAGCCGTTCGATGAGCAGTTCTGGCCGGTGTGCGTGGCCCTGACCTTGCTCTGCGGGTTCTTGATGGGCCTGTACGTGGCCTATTTGGGTTTCGACGACCCACGCTGGTATGCCAACGCGATTACGTGGTTGATTTTTACTCCGCTGACCATCGGCGGCACCCTGGTCGCCTTGAGCCGCCTGAAAAATCTGAAGCTCCGACGCCGACTTGAGTTATCGCTCGTGCTGGCGGTGTTCTTGCATTTGGTGTTGCTCGTCGCGGCGTTTAAGACGGAATTCTCCGATCGTGTCAAGAACGTCTTCACCGGTGGCCACCAAGTGGCGGACCGCAAGACGCCGGCCAGAAATCCGGCCCTCGTCGTCAATCTTGGACACCACGAACGATCCCGCCAGGATTTTCAGCAACCGGTAGAGGCAGAGACGCCGCAGCCTGAACCACCACGGGAGCCGCTTGTACGCCGCGAACGGGAACCGGAGCTGCAATTTCCCGACACACGGCAGATCGCCGCCCCGGAGTCCTCAAAGCCCACGGTGCCGAGTCCCCTGATGCGGCCTCAACCGGACGGACCTGCACCTCGATTCAGCCCCACGCCGTCCCTGCTCAGCCGTCGCCCATCACTCACAAAGGATGAAGGCACTCGCTCCGGCCCGTTGCCTGAAGTGACAGCAGAAGCCGCGTTGACCAAGACTGCGGTTGCTGACGCGACTGCTGCCGTCCCGCAGGCGGGTGCGCTGCCGCTCGGCAAACAGGCCGCCCCTGGTGCCGTATCCAGACGCCTCGGCGGTCAACCGCAGGTGGAATCGCCAGCCATCCGTGTGGGCGGTTCTGCGGGGCAAGTCGCCCGTCGCGGGATGACTGCCGAAACACCGTCGGGACATCTGGCATCAGCCGCCACCGAGTCTCGCCGACAGACGACGTCATCGGGAGCGACCGTCGGCACCCAGGTGGCCACAATCGAAGGCCCACCAGCCGCGGGTGACGTTGCCGCGACGGCTCCACAAGCGGGGGCGCTGGCGGCGGGCAAGCAAGCGGTTCCCGGTGCGGCATCCGGCCAGTCGGGCGGTCAACCGCAGGTCGAATCGCCGGCAATCCGT
>JAPLNJ010001147.1 GCA_026692885.1 Planctomycetota bacterium
GGACGGGACCAGCTAGCAGTGACGGCATTTCGCAGTGTTACGATCAAAGCCTGCTAGCCGCACCATTACGATCGGCAGGATCCGCAAAAACGGAAAAAGTCTTTCTTTCGTTGCCACCGGTAGCCGACATGTATAGGCAGGCAATTTGCTTTCGTCCGCCCTTCGCTGCGCCGACGGACCACCCGCCACGGCGGCCACGGCCGCAGATTGAACGCACACCTTGAATCCGCCGTGAAAGGTCCCAAGAATGCCTACCTGCAGGACTTGGCGTGTTGTCGCTGCCAGTGCCATCGGGGTCTGCCTGCTTGGCTGCAGTGCCAAGAACTGGCATGGACTGCTGGCCGAGAAGCCGCCCATGCTTCAATCCGGGTTGCAGCCGGTCCCGAAGCAGTGGCGTGAGCATACCCAAGGCTTGCCGTTCGTGATCGGTTACCAGAAGGGACTGGAACTGGCTCAGGCACAGGGCAAGCCTGCCATGATGTTCGTGACCACCACGTGGTGCGGGTGGTGCAAGCGACTTTCTCAAGAGAGTCTCAACGACGCGGAAGTCCGGGATCTGCTGGAAAATTTCGTCTGCGTGATTGTCGATGGCGACACCGAGCAAGAGGCCAAGTCGCAGCTTGGTGCGAGCGAGAGCTATCCGGACATCCTGTTTGTGTCGCCCTCTGGCGAACGGCTCTCGGAGTGCAGCGGGTATAAGCCGGTGAATGAATTCAAGCCCATCGTGCAGGCGGCCCTGCAGCGGGTCCGAAACGCGGACCGTTACGGACCCTTGGTCCTTGACGGCCAGCGGGATGTCCCCCCCCACGCCTCGGACCCACTGCATCCCGGAATGCTCTAGTGCTTTGTCAAGGCTTAATCTTGGGGTGACCGATGCGGTGGCGTAAGCTTCCAGCTTGCGTTTGACGCGATGCATCGAAAGGCAAGCAGGATGCTTACCCCACTTTCTTAGCCTTGACAAAGCACTAGGCCGTCCGCGTGAATCACGATCCCTGGTTGTAGACGCACCGCTGGCTGTGATAGAATCCCTGCCGCGGCGTCTGGTCACTCTTCCCTCGCGGAAAGGCTTGCGGCATGGGCTGGTTACTTGCTCAAGAGTTTATCGAGAAGCCTTGGTATTCCAACCTCTGGCCGGGCATAGCCGCCGCGGGCGTCTATGGGCTGGTCGGAATTGTCCTGCTACTGCTGGGTTACTGGTTATTCGACCTGATCACCCCCCAGATAGACGTGCAGAAGGAATTGACGGACAAGAACGTGGCGGTGGCCATCGTGGTCGCGGCGCTGCTGTTGGGTATCGCCTACGTCGCGGCCCACGTGGTGCAGTAAGTGAACCGGCGGCACGTCGGAGAGGGGCGGGATGTGGGGCAGGCCTTGATCATAACGTTGCGAAATGCTAGCAGTGTCATGATCGTCCCGAAGAAGCTCCCGACGTAAGGCGGTGAGAGTGCTCCCGCCCTGTGCCTAACCCGGAGCCCCATATCCGACCGGCCCGACTCTCTGGCTGCCCGCCGCCTCCGGCGGCGGGCAGCCAGAGAGTCGGGAGAACTCGGACGGGACCAGTTAGCAGTGACGGCATTTCGCAGTGTTACGATCAACGATGAGGGGCAGAGAATCAGGCCGTTCATTACTCCATTCACCCCATCCTCACGGAACTCTCGGTGAACCGCCTTACCAAAGAGATCGGCTTGGTGCTCATCACCTCGTCGCTGATGCTCCCGGGCTGTTACGGTCATCCGCAACCGCAGCGCTATGAGTTTGCGAAAGAGAAGGATCGGCTCCGGGCGGAGAAAGAAGATCCCGGCGAAGACGTCGGAGGGGGCGGGGATTTCGGTGACACTAACTCCCCCGACACCTCTGCCACGCCCGGAAGCACCCCTTCTCAACCGTCCACCCATCGCGGCGGGCACATTCCGATTTTCATCCCACTGGGCGGCGGTTCCCGCGGCACCTCATCCGGCCCCGCCACCAGCAGCGGGTTCCGCCCGGGGCCTGCCACCAGTTCCGGCTCACGCTCGACAGCCATGTCGAGCGGGGGCACATCGAGCGTGGGCAGTTCCGCCCGCGGCGGGTTCGGTGCGACGGGACACGGAGTCTCTTCCTGATGTTGCGGCGCCGCATCCAGCCCCGACCCGATTGGCAGCAGACTGTCGAGTCGCAGGGACTGCACTACCACACGCTCGACGGGGTGCCCTACTGGGACGAGAGCGCCTACTACGAGTTTACCGCCGCCGAGATCGACCGGCTTGAAGAAGCCACGTATGCCTTGGACAAGATGTGCCTGGCCGCCGTCCAGCACGTGATCGATAACGACCTGTTTGACCGGTTCCTGATCCCGACCGAGTACCGCGATTTCATTCGCCAGTCGTGGGATCGCGACACGCACACGATTTACGGGCGGTTCGACCTGGCCTACGACGGCCACTTCACACCGAAGCTTCTGGAGTACAACGCCGACACACCCACGGCCTTGTTGGAGGCGGCCGTCGTGCAATGGTTCTGGCTCCAGGACCGGTTTCCCGGCTCGCAGCAATTCAACGCGATCCATGAGCGGCTGCTGGAGGTGTTCCGGACGCTACGCGAAGAAAGCGCCGAGCGGTTCTATTTCGCAGCCCTGGCGGAGTGCCTGGAAGATTACATGACGGTCAATTACCTCCGCGACGTGGCGATCCAGTCCGGTTTCGAGACGGAGTGTCTGAACATGGAGGACCTCGGCTGGCACGCGGGCCGCGGCGTATTCACGGATCGGCAGGAGCGCGAAATCCGCTGTTGCTTCAAGCTCTACCCCTGGGAATGGCTCCAGCGCGAGCAGTTTGGGCCCCACTTGCTCCAGTCGCGGTGTCGCTGGTTCGAGCCGCCGTGGAAGGCCCTGCTGAGCAACAAGGCGATTCTGCCCGTGTTGTGGGACTTGTATCCGCGGAATCCCTATCTGCTGGCCGCCTCCTTCGAACCGCTGGCCGGTGGCAACTACGTGAAGAAACCGATCCTAGGCCGCGAGGGGGCGAACGTCCAGATCTACGAGCACGGCAAGCTTTCTCTGGCCACCGAGGGGCCGTACGACGGGCCGGCCATCTACCAGCAGACCTGGCCCCTGCCGCGGTTCGAACAGAAGTTCTTCCCGGTCATCGGCAGTTGGATCGTGAACGGCTGGGCGTGCGGCATCGGCATCCGCGAGGATGAAAGCCGGATCACCGGCAACCTCAGCCGCTTCGTTCCGCACTTGTTCTCCTGAATAGGAATCCGTCGTAGTTGCACAGGGTTTCTCACCCGCTACATCGAGAAGTACGGCACGGGCACGCTGACAATGATCTGCAAGAGCGTCGAGCAGGCGTTGTCCGAGCCGGATTTCCAACAGTGCGGCGGCGAATTCGTCGGTCCTCACGTTATCGTTCGATTCTGCAGTTCGGCAAGGCAGACTGGAGTTGTTGGACGCCCTCGTCCGTAACCCTGGTGCCGCGCAGGACAAGCTCTCGCAGCTGGGTCAGGCCCTGGAGGTGTTTCAGCCCAGCGTCCGTGATCTGGGTATCCGACAAATTCAGTCGCTGCAACCGCGACAGACTTCGCACGTGCGCGAGTCCGGCGTCGGTGGCCGGACCGCCCACGAAGTCCAGCCGGCGCAACTCGGTCAACTCCTTGGCTGATTCCATCGAGCCATCGTTGAAGGCCACCAGGCTGACGGCGGTGCGGAAAAAGTCGTCGCCCAACAGATTTCGCAGCCATCGGGGGACGTGTGAACTTGGGGGTCCGGCCGCAAAATCAGCCGCGTCATCGTCAAAACCAACCACCCCGCTCAGGTTGGTAATCGACGTCACCGCCGTCCGCTGCCGCCGTGCCTGCTGCCGCTTATGCGAGAACCACCCCAGGCCGCTGCCCACCAACAGCATCACGATCAGCAGCGTCCGCAGGCTGTACTGGAACCGGCGGCGACAGGGTTGGGGATCGGTCATGTCAGCAGTATAGCCGACCCCGCCGTCGGCTTGAAGAGCGGGCACCCGCCCGCAGCTTGCGAGGAACCCGCAAGCGGTCTGCGCATTTCTGGTTCGGCCTTCATCGCGTCTTACTCGGTCTTCTTCCTGGCAATGTGTTCCGCGATGGCCGCCGCGGTCGCCTGCTGGTGTTTCGGCGAGACCGCGTGCCCCATCAACGGCTCGTTGACCATCTGCTTCTTGCCCGGCAGGTTGTTGTAGGTGGCGTAGACGCAGGTCGGGGGACAAACCGCGTCGATGAAGCCCACGCTAAACACGGCTTCGGCCTTCGATCGGGTCGCGAAATTCAGGCCGTCAAAGTAGCGGGCGACCTGCAGGATCTGCGGATCCGGTTTGCCGTCCTGATCCGGCACGAGTTTGGGCCAGCCGTTAATCTGGCCGATAACTCTTCCCGAATGGTCGCAGATGGCCGGCACGCCAGGGGAAATGAAGGTCACCCGGGAATCAAGGCCGGCCGCAGCGATCGACTGCCCACCCCCTTGGCTGGTCCCCTGGACAACGAGCACCCTGCCGTCCCACTCTGGCTGACTGGTCAGAAACTCCAGGGCTCGCACCAGACGCAGGAACATGCCCAGGAAATAGCACTGTTCGCGATCTTCGCGGCCCGCCCGCTGGTAGTCCTTCAACTCGCCCCGTCCGAGTTCCTGATAGAACGCTTCCGGTCGGCCGTTGGGAATGCCGTGCGCGTTGATGTCCATCGCCAGGGCCTGGAACTGCTTGGCCGCGGAAACGGGGCCGCCGAGATTCGAGCCACGGACACCCGCTCCGTGCACCGAGAGGATCGCCGGCAGACTCTTCGGGACCGCACCGATCGGCCGAGCGAAGTAGCCCGAAACCGGCCGCGGCGCCACGCAGGGGATTTGGACGTCGAAGCTTTCGATCCCATCCACCGAGGACTTCACCGACGTGAGCGTAGGCTGCATGGGGACGGCCGCCAGCCGCGCCTTCTGGGCATTCCAGAAGGCATCGAAATCCTCCGGCACGGGCAGACTCGACGGAATCTTGAGCGGGTCGAAACCGGCGGCGGCCACGGCGATCAGCGTCTGCTTATCCTTTTCCGTGTAGCTGACGCGGCAGCGTAGGAAGCCCGGTGCGGGCAAGGTCCCTTCCAGCACGCCTGCTCCGTTGTCGAGTTGCAGATTCTCCTGTCTGATCGGTGGCATGCCGTCTTTGTCCAACAGAACGGCGACCTGAGCAGCAGGGACCGGCTGGCCATCTCGCTTCAAACTAACCCGGAACTTGGCTTGCTCGCCGACCGCGTAGATGGCCTCGGGCCGGTCCGTGACGACCGACAGTTGGTAAGCCGGCTCGGCCGCCCGCACAGCGAGCAACGCAGCGAACAACCACATTCCCACACAGAAAGCTAACAGCCGGTGTCGCATGAGCAGCATCTCCGAAAAAGGGTTGGGGTAGTACGGGGTGCCTGGTCCTGGCAGCAGTTGGCCTTGATCATAACGTTGCGAACTGCTGTCAGCGTTAGCAACGCAACGGGTGGCTGGTGGCTGAGCCTAAGCGAAGCCCCAGCAACAGTGGACTGGGGCTTCGCTTAGGCTCAGCCACCAGCCACCCTGCTAGCA
>JAPLNJ010001148.1 GCA_026692885.1 Planctomycetota bacterium
CCCCCCTGACTTCTGCTGAAAATATAGCGACTATAGGTTCTCTAAACAATACCCATAGTTCATATTTTCGACCAACCGGTCTAAGTTTTTGATGCCAGACGGGAGACTTCTAGATGATTTTCGAGGATTGCGACTGCTCGGACGAGGCGGACGAGACGTCGCAGAATCTCGAAGCGACGAAGTACAGTTACTTAAGTCGTTAATTGGAAATAACTTACGACATAGACCGGCACTCACGGCCAGACGGCCTTGGCGGTACTCCGGGAACAGCCGTGGGAGCTGGACCGGGGTCGCCCGCCGTGAGCTTCCCTTCCGCCAGGAGCAGACGCGCCAGAAGCACGCTCGCGAGAATCTCGAGATCGCAACCCACCGCCCCCCCCGGTTTCGAGCGTTCGAAGCAGTCGGCCTCTGGTTAACAGCCGCGTGTTAACTTGCGACCTCCAGTTTCGCGACGGGTCACTTCCTATCCATGTCGACCGAAACGGTCTCGAACTCGGCAACTGGCGTCTTGACAGGGACTTACGCATTTTCAAAAACAGAGATATGGTCACGAAGATGGTTGCTTTCGTGGAGGGATGGGCATGCCGATGACCATGAAGGACGGGGACGCGCGGCCCGGTATCACGTACAAGTACTACTGGGATCGGATGAGCCTTGGACCTCCAGGGGCTGTTCCACCTGCCGCTGGGGATGAACGACGCCCAGTAGCCGCAGGCGATGTGAGCGACAGGCCGGAGCAGTATCCGCCGTATAGCTTCAGGAGTGCTTGCGCGCGTCGGTCCGACACACCGACGCGACTTGGACGAGACCGACACCACGCGATGAAGATGCCGGCGCCGCTTTCGTTTTCGACTTCACCATCTTGCCGCCTCTGTTGCGCCGGTAAGCGACTCCCGCAGCAGCGAGGGCGGTAATCCGCATCCAGCGAGGCGATCCTGCCGATCACAGCAGATCAATCAGGCGATGCCGTCAACGCCTGGACCCGCACGTTTTCGACCCCAGCCTCCTTGCCCAATGCCTGCACGGCAGCGACGTGCTCGAACAGGCACTGGCCGTCCACCTCGACGACGACTTCCAGGCGGATCGTGCCGTCCTCACGGGCCTTGACCAGCAGGTTCTTCAGCCCGCCAATGTCGACCGCCTTGCCTTCAGCGATGATCTTGCCCTGTGGATCGAGCTTCACGGTAATTTTGCGGATGGCTGTGCCTAGCGGAGGAGCCTCGGCCGGTCCTGGGACTTGCCGCTCGGCGGGCAACTCGACCGTTTTCATTGGCTCGGCCATGATGGGCCCGACCGTGAATTGTGGTGGTTGAATAACCTGCGGTGCCGCGCTGACTCGTAAGAAGAGAAATCCAGCGAGGCCCAGAACGAGCAGGCCGCCCAACATCAACAAGACGACAACCGCCACGATGGCGATGACCGTTCCAGACGATGACGCACGCGATTGATCGCCGTTGCTCATGTTCGCTTCATCCCTACATGCGAGGTTCGGTGACAGGGTCGCCCGCGAGCCAAACCGGCCAGCCGTTGCGATCTCTCCCGTCAGTGCAGTCGTGCCCGTTTGGCATCCTGACTGCCTACCGCTGTGGCGGACTGGCTTCCCGCACCACGGCCCCATGTTCTTCGCTCAACACCAGCAGCGAGAACTTCTTCGCGAAGTCCAGCTCGTTGGTGCTCAGCGACGTGTAGTCGAATCGCCCACGCAGGTCGGTGTAGCCGTCCTTGTAGAACTTCACCGCGCCGTCCTGCATCTGAGCGTAGACCTTCACGTAGACCTTCGCCAGGGGCTTGCCCGTATTGCTGTGCTTGACGTGGAGCTGGCCGTAGTTCTCCACCACCTGCACAGCCAGGGCATTGGCGTAGTACGCCCGCGACTTGGTTTGCCCGGCGCCCATGATCTCGACCAGCACGTTGCTGCTGTGCAACTGCTTGGGCAGCTCGAAGGTGGTTGCCGCCTGCTTGGCAGGCAGGTCCAAGGTCTGCGTCAGGTTGGGCCGAATGTTCGAGAATTGGCCGGAGTACTGCTGCACGAACGGATTGCGGCTGAACAGCAGCTCGATATCCATCAGGTAGTAGTTCACCTGGACCTGCTTCAGGTTCTGGTAGTTCAGCGTGACTTTCTTGGCTTCCACCTGGAAGTCGAAACTGGCTTCGGTGGCCGCCAGTTTGGTCTGGACCTCGATTTGCGGGCGGTCGGTGGTCGGAGCTGTGACGGGCCCCTCACCCCCGGCCCCTCTCCCCGGACAGATTGTCCCACTTTGTTGGATGGATGGGGGGTTGGGGTAAGAAACTGGTCTCCAGCGACTTGGGGTTTTCGGGCAGAGTATGGGTGCAAAGAACTGCCCCCCCAAATCCGGAGATCGACAAGGAT
>JAPLNJ010001149.1 GCA_026692885.1 Planctomycetota bacterium
ATCCTTGCTCGCACTCATGGCCAGACTCCTTTCTGACGCGTGTCAGATGTATGGGGGAGTCTGGCCTATTTCATTTTCCAGCTATCCTGAAAAGCCCAATTTACCGAAAAAGAATCCTTAACGGCGTTGCCCCTCACCCCTCACCCCCACTGCTGTACACATCTTTGCAGCCAGCCAAAGGCTGGAAATACAAGCACGACGCGCAAGCGAGTGAGTCCGGGGTGGACCGGCAAGCGAAATCCAGACTCACTCGCTTGCGCGTCGTGCTTGTAAAATACCGGCCTCCGGCCCGTTTGAAGATGTTCACCGCAGTGCCCCTAACTCCTCTCCCCGGAGTACCGGGGCGAGGGGGACCGTTGGTGAACACAACCTCAGACGCCTCCTCTACCAACTGCGTCACTTCAGGGCGCTACGCCCAAGGCCGCCGCCAATTTCGCGCGGTAGTCGGGCAGCTTGAGCGGCTGCCCCTCGCTCAGGTTCGTCAGGCCACTGGCGCCCAACATCTCGACGAACGGCTTGAACCGTTCACCCGCCAAGGCGGCCAGCGGCGACGGTGTCGCGCCCGGCTTTCCCGCCGCGGCTAGGGCACGTTCGACAATCGCATAGTCGACGCTTAAGCGTCCAGGAACTCGGTCCAGGCGGTCTGCTCGTCGTAGTTGGGGTTCCAGAGGAACTTGGCCGTCAGGTAGCCACCGAACGCCGCCATTTCGCTGTGCGGCGAGTTGTACGTGTCCTGCTCGAAGATGCCTTTGACGTGGTTCCGCACAAACAGCCGGATGTTGTCGTCGCGGACCCGTTGGTTCGGGAAGGGCAACAGGTAGTGCGAGAAATCGGTCACATAGTCCCAGATCCATAACCGGTTCGAGATCTTGCTCCAGCCTTCCAGGTCCTGGCAGAAGGCCCGATTGGCTGGGCTGTCGCACTTGTCCAGCGGATGCGAGAAGCAGCACTCGATCGAACATAGGCGGACGATCACGTTGGGCCGCGGACGCATGGTCTTGGGCGGCCGACGAGTCCATTGATAGGCCAGCGTTTCCACGGCCTTGTCCGGGAACTCTTTCTCCACCGCCTCGGCCACGCGGTTCACCAGGGCCAGCACGGGGGCCATCTGCGAATCCTCCGGTTTGGCCAAGGCTTGGCAACGGTCGCATTCGCAGTGCTTGTCCACGTCGTTTTGAGAGACCGAAAACACGAAGCCTGACGGATCCGCGCGCATCCCCTGGAGCAGGCCTTCCGTACAGAGGCGAATCACGTCTTCGTTGGTGCAGCACAGCTGTGCGTAGCCGTCCTGCCGCTTGCCGCCGACCAGGGAAAAGTACTCTGGGTGGTCCTTGTAGTACTTCTCCGGAGGAACCAAGTGGACAAACGTATGCACGAAGAAGCCTCGCCCGAACGGCACCTTCCCGCCGTGTTTCGGCTCCAGACGAGCGTTGCTGGAATTCATGCGGTTACGGGCACACCAATCGCCGTCGAAGCAATCGAAGGTGTACGGCTCGCGGGACTCCAGGACTGGGATCTGTTTCTCGTCGAGCGGCTTCAGCACCAACCGCGGAGACTTCGGGATGCGGCTCACGTCCGGCGCGAACCAGCGGCAGCCCAGCTGGTCTTCCAGCAGTCCGTAGACGCCGTACAGGTTGCCTCGCAATTCGCCGCCGGCGATCACCAGGTGCTGGCCGACGACGCGGAGCACGTAGCCTTCGCGGCCCAGTTCCTGGAAGTTGATCGGCGTGCCGAGTTGGCGCAGATGGGCGTTGTCGCCGAGGACGATTTCCTGCTGGCCCAGCGGCTCGCGATCCGACACAATCGGCAGCTTGGCACCACTCATTTGCTGCAGGAACATCTGCAGTTCTGTGGCGCCATGCCGCGTGGAGGGCGAGGCCTCGTCCGCCACCACGATGCGATAGGCCGATTGCCCCCCATCGGCCAACACCAAGTCTTCCGCTCGCGCCGCTGTGCCCGCGAACAGACCGCCTGCCACTGCCCACATTACCAGACTGCGAAGGGGCCTGGATGGGCCATCCGTCCTGCGTGGGCGAGGGCACGATCGGATTGAAATCGAATGGGTCATGGCGAGGTCCTCCGGTGCGTGAGATGGTTGCCGGCGTCGGACGGTGGGGTGTCTTCTGTTCGCCGACGCGTGACGGTGTGAGTCCTTCAACTTTCGCAACCCCACGCAGCATTATTACCGGTACGTGGCGAAATCTCGACTAGGGGTCAAGCCCCCGATCGAGAATTATGTAGGGTAGCCGCGATGGTCCGTCCGGTGCCGGGCGGCCGAGGCCTGCTCCGGGCTCATGTAGCGAGGCGTGCCCAATAGCGAGTCGGTCAGGCCCTGAAGGTTCTTGCATGCACGAGTATTTCACCCAACAGAGCGACGTGGGATTTCAGTATTCGTTAGGCCTCTTCCGGCCTCTGCGCATTTACGGTATCGTTGATTTCGGCAAAAAAACTGGAGACCCCCGAATGCGAGAACCGATTGCGGCCGCCATCAGGTCTTTTGCAGGAGCCCATCCCGGGCTTAATGCTGATCTGTTTGAGGAATATGCGCGAGTTGCCCTATCGCGGTTCCATGAACCGCCTGCCGCGTTTACTTTCTGTGTCGGTGACGCGAGTTACCCAGCGTGCGTGGAATTCGATCTCCCGGACCCGCGTTCGGAGGCGAGTCTGGAGCGAGAGAGGTTTGTTGAGCTAGGCGCGATTGTCTTGGCGGGCCTCTTGCTCCAGGCATTCGAGAATAAGCAAATCACGCGGGTCGTGGGCCGTGGTTCACGCGTGGACTACTTCGTCGGCGAAGATTCCGGTGATTTCCGCTGGATGCTGGAGGTAGGCGGAACCGACCAAAGAAGCTTCGAGGTGCTTCGCCGGACGAAACGGCAACAGTTCGAGCAGAGTCCGTACCGGCAGGCCCCGCACTACAAGGATGGTTTTGTGTCAGTGACACGGTTTGCGCCGTCTGCTGCCAGCAGTTGCGATTCTGTTCCAGCCAAATAATGGAGTAGTCTCATGGACCCCCGTATCGAACAAGCGCAGCAGTTGTACTGGGAAATCACTCGTTTGACTGACCTCGGGGCGCATCGTAAGAAACGTTCTAAGCTGATCGAAATGGCCCAAGTACACGAGGACCGGGCCGTAGAACTTCTCGCCAACGACGATCCCGAGGGTTGGGTCGATCTCTTCGCGGGCATCACGGCGTGGGCCAAGGCGGGCTGCCGAGAGGATGCCAGTCGGCTCATCGCAGCAGGGCGCTCGACGGCGAGCCAGTTCGGGAGCGGCGAAGGCACGATCCATGGGCAATTGGCTGAACTCCAGGAGTGGGCGGTGCGGTCTACCCACGTGATCTGATCTGTCTGCTGCAAGAAGCGATTCCCTCCGAGCAGAAACGTCAGCGCGAGGGCCAGCGCATTGCCGAGGACGCCGTGCTTTCCCGCCAGTCGCTGTCGGATGCCTTGGATCCCACGTCCCGTCAGCGTGTGGATGCGGTGCGAGAGGAATTCCCCGAGTTGGTCGACACGCTGGAAAAACTGTGCGGTCTGAATGCTTCCGGCCCCATCGACAAGCTCAAGGATCGAGGAGTCGCGCCGAGCATGATCGAGCTGCTGACAGAAGCGGGCGTACTGAGTCTGAATCAACGGGGAGAATACGCCGTTCCCGACCTCTATCGGCACGGTTTGGACATGCCGCGGATGGGGCCGCGATAGCGCTGTCGGTCCAGCGGTAGTCGTTTGCTAAGCCCGAGCCAAGCGGCAAGCCAGCCTATGACCTGGACGACCCGGCGAAGCTGGCCGCCCTGGTGAAGGGCCGCCCCCACAGCCTGTCCGCCGAGCCGTTCGCGGTCGAAGGCCGATCCTGTCCGCTGAAGGTCAAACAATCCCGGCGACCAGATCATCGCGGTCCGCAGCTCCCTGGAGGACACCGCCAAGGGCTGGTGGCAGCGTACCGTCGAGATCCCGCCCTGCGTGCCCATACTGCTGCGAGTCCCGATGGACGAGGCCCGACTGACCATTGATCCCACCCACATTCAGCGCTACACCCTAGAGCAACACAAGCATCATCGCTGGTTGCTGGATGACCGCCAGATCCGCCAGATCCGCACCTACGGCCTGGGGTGCGTCGGCCACCGTCCCCGCCAGCCCAGGTTGACCATCGACGAGTTGGGGGCCAAGGCGAGCCGATCATCCATGCTTCTTAACAGCGTGGGTCGTCGTCAAAATCACTCTGATCCATCTTTGCCCAGGTGAAGTCCTCGTACCATGACGCGTCGCCATTTAGGAACTTTGCGAAGGCGACGAGAATAGAATCGAAGTCGAATGGCTCGTCTTCCGCTCGGTAGTGTTCGTCCATCGAGCCAAACTGGCATTCTAGGATAAACTCTAAAGGGTCTGGCAAAGGCTCATCATCATAGACAATCGCCCGACACTGAATGTACGTCCCATGACTCAATGACAGAATTGCGAAACCCTCCTCCGCGATGAGCAGCAGATCAGCAACCGTGGGGTCTTCAATCACGTCGTCGTCGCGGGATTCAAGCTTAAGGTACATTGCCGAGACACTCCGTCTTGAAGGCTACTCGTCAGTCTCTGTGAAGTTGGAGAGCAAGACGATAGTCTACAGTTTTGCGACTGAGCGTACCATCAAACCCCAACGAAAACCGCTCGTGCCTGTGCTTGCTTAAGGCAGGACTTCTGGAAAAATAGTGTGAAACCCAATGAAGACACTGATTTTCAGTGAGTTGGGGTGCTGCCGCTGTTCATCAAGTTGCCGTTCCGCCGAGCGGATGGCGATGTCCGTGACGGGGACTGCTTGGTTGGTTCTTCGGCGGAATTGTGGCACCCGCTGAATGGACGAGCGGCGGCAAGTACGCGGAGATCTCAGCCCGCACGCCCGCTGAAGTCATGGCTGGTTGGGCAATTCCCGCCCCTCTCGTCTTGCAGAGCCGGCCACACAACACCGATAATGACGTCGCCAGCCTGAATCGGCGGCAGGCAGGCAACGGGAATCGACCCTTGGTGGAGCAATCGGATGACAAGGAAAGCGCGGGAGTGGGGTTCTGTCGCGTTGTTCGCTGTGTTCTGCGTTTGGCTTCTCGCCCACAAAATCAACGATGTCGCCAGCCAGAACGTCGCCATGACTGCCCAGGTCGCAGCCTTGGAGGGGAGGCTGGACAAGATCATCATCCAACTCAATTCGGCCCCCGCCAAGGTTCGAGCCGATCTGCCGCCCAAAGACTCGTTGGGCAGCGTTGAGCAGCAGTTGAAGACCATTGATGGGAAGCTGACCGAGTTGACGGCAAAGCTGAGCAGCATAGAGGAAGAGTCCTCGGCCACCGCACCTCCAGAGGAGGAGCAGCACACAACGGCTGAAGCGAAAGAGCATGTGAAAAAGATCGGCACCAGTCCTGCCGCAGAGAAGTTGGCCGAAGTTCTCGTCACAATCGACACTTGGCTGGTGAAGCCTGACGAAGAAAAGCAGTTCGTTGACTACAAGCGTCAGTTGGCAGGGCAGCTTCGCGAGAAGGTGAAGCAGGAGGTTACCGTCCTCCAGAAGGCAGCCCTGGAGGCTAAGTCGGGCAAGGAAGCTGCGAAGAAACATACCGAAGCAGGCCGTGTGTTGGTGCTGTACCCGATGTCGGAAGACAGCAAGATCATTGAGGCGGCCACACAGCTATCCGTTCAGCAGGCTGAACTCGCCACGCGGATGGAAGTGATTCGCCGTCAACGCTACAACCGCTGGGCGACCGAACGGATTGAGGCGGCTATTGATGGGTACAACAGCGTAGCCAGTCGGGTGCCCTTTCGCACGGAAACGGGCAGGTTGATCGAGTCGTTGGTGGAGAACTTGGGAGAGGTCGATCCAACCCTGTTGGAGCCAGTTGTGCTCGACCTGTACAACTACGGTGTGGATGTGACGAAGAAAGCGATCTCCGACGCGGAGAAACTTGACCTTGCGAAGAAGATGACCGATCCCTCCATTAAGCGTAAGACGCTGGGAGATTTCTGATGCGATCCCGAACAATGATTTCCACGATCGTCCTCGCCGTCACGCTGATGGCCAGCGGCGTGGCCCTGGCTCGGACTGCTGTCTATCAGCCGCTGGGAACGTGGGTTGACCCGCAAGTTGAAACCTACCTGCGTTGGAATGCCTCGCGTCAGGCTCAGGTGGCTCGGAGCTTGGCACCAGAGTCGCGTCCTCAACTTGCAGGACTGCGTTCCAAAGACGTGGAACTGCTTCAGGACGCTTTGCTCAGAAAGCATCCGAAGCTCCTTAGGAACTCCCCTGCAACGGCGCGTAGTCACATTCTGCGATTACATCTGAGCCGCAATCCTTTGAATGTGCTAAATGGTGCTTTGGCTGAGGCCGTCTTCCTGGAGAATAATCCCGAATGGGGTTACGTGAAATCACCCAACGCATCCCAGCATGATGTTTATCGGTGGATTCATGGCCGCCCTACGCCCAATAACGGACAGATCAAGTTCTTTGAAAAGTTCGATGCTTCGCGTTACGCAAGAGCAATGGTGAAGGACTCCCGCGCTCACAGCTTCCTCATTCCTGACGACCACGTTGAGCCGATGAAGGCGTATCTCAGGGCCAAAGCGGAAAAGATGACCCTCGCGAGCAATCCAGTCGAGGCCAAGCGGTTGTGGAAAGATTACTCTCACCTGCGACCCATCGGAGCTACCACGGGCGAACTGATTTCAAGGCGGGAGAAAGTCTATCGCGAACTGCGCTCTGAGAAGAACGCCACCTATGTGTCGCTGGGCGCGTCATTGGCACTGGCTCTTGGGCCAACCGCTTGGGACTGGATGAATGGAAGCCTACCCGCCAATCAGGCCATGTATCGATCTACGCGGGTCTTGAGCGTTTTGGGGGTTGTCGCTGGAACCAATGTTGCACTGATGAGCGTGAAACAGGGGGCACTTCGCGGGACGGTTCGGGGAAATGTCATCGTGGGAACAGCGTTGACCATCACCGAGGTAACGTGGTTGCTGCACGAACACGGCTGGGGGCAGGCGTTCTACCAGCCAAGTTTCTACGAGCAGGTCGTCGGAGGAGTCAGTGGAATCAGCCTTGGCCTTGCAGGTGGTGTCGTGGGCACAGCACTGGCTTCGGAAACGGGACCGTGGGCACCAGTCATCGGTTTTGGAGCGGGCGTGGTCACAGGCACTGTCGGTTACATCGGCGGGTGTTCTGCCACCCACACTATCCTCCAGATGATTTCGCCCGCGATGCTCCAGCAGCAGGAACGTCAGCAGCTTGCCTCCGTTCAATCCAACATCGAGCGGACAATCGCCACAGCACAGAAATGGCCTCCTGCGAAGTGAGCCGTTTTGTCGAACATGAAGGGCGCGTAGGCAGTCTTCGACGGGCAGAAGGGGCCACCCATAAGTTCTCTTGTGCGGTACCTGGGCCTCGGCGATAACTTCGGCCACTTCGCCCAGAACCCTTGTAGACGACCGGCCATTTCCCGACTGTCTCGACGCGACCTGATTGAGGAACCGGAAGTCGGCATTTATCACCGCGTTCAACGAGAACAAGGCTGAGAAATGCCGCAAGAGAACCGTCCCCAAGACGGTCGGACGGTTGTCTCAGGGGCGGCGGGGGATGAGAACTTCTAGCAGTCATTGAGCCAGCAGTCCGTAGCCTGCGGCAGTCGGGTGACTGGCGTCCGCGTACAGGTCGCTGGGTAGGGCCGGCAGGATGCAGTACGGAATGGGTCGTCAGTCAGTAGGAGCGAAAATACGGGTTGAAACTCGCCGACGCGATTCAGGCGGCAGTCGCCTTGCGGGCGAACTGTCAGGGCGAGCAGTTCCTTGCGGGCGTCGCGATCCACAGCCGAGCTTCCGCTACGCTCTTTTCCGCGCCGGGACGAAGCGGATTTCTACGCGTTTGTTCAGGGCCCCAGCGATCCGGCGGAGCATCGCCAACGAGTGCCCCTCGTAATCCGAATCCTCCAGACGGCAGATCACCGAAGCCGTGGTGCCGACGAGCTTGGCCAGCGCCCGCTGAGAAAGCCCGGCCTGGGTGCGGAGGTCGTAGATTCTGCGGGCGATTTCCGCATTCGCCTCCTCCTCGGCCAAGAGAGCCTGCATTTCAGGCTTGTCCCGGAAGTATCGCCGATCCAAGATTTCAACCGCATCGATTGTGGGTCGGTGCTTCCAAGATAGAGGGGTGTACGCCACAACCCTGCTGTCCCACACGCCCCGATTACGCCTCCGGCGGCGGCGGAATCGGGGCGTGGGGGACGGCAGGGGGGCCGGGGAAACGGTGACTGATTAGCCTGTCAATCTTCTTCGCCCGCCTGTGGGAACATCCGGTGGCGTGACGAAACTCGCGGTCCCACGTATACTGACTGGAGAGTCATCGTGTTTGCGAACTCCAGGTACATTAGCGGAGATGATCATGCAAGCGGAAATCCCCGCCGACATCGAAGAGCGATACCAAGGCCAGTGGATCGCATGGGATATCGTCACCAGCCATGTCGTGGGCACTGGAGAGACGCTGGAGGACGCGATCGAAGCGTCGAACGAGGCCTGGAACGCAGGGCATGAACTCTATTTTCACCACATTCTGACCCCAGACGCGGTGATCGTCGGAGGACTCTGAACGTGCGATTCCCGACCCTGGCCAAGCAGCACATTCATCGTCCGATTGTGGCTGTGCACCTCCAGGCGTCCGCCGGCCGTTGGCTGAGTATTGACGCACTCGTGGATACCGGCTCAGACGTTTCTCTATTCCCCGAGTCCCTCGCGCGCCGCCTGGCTCTGGACTTGCGGGGTGTTTCCCCAACACCGCTGACATCCGCCCTGGGGACCGTGGCGACTTACCGACCGGTAGAACTGGTCCTGGAACTGCGACGGTTCCCCGATGTGCTTCGATGGAAAACTACTGTCGGGTTCTTGGATCGACCGATGACCTACGGGCTGCTGGGCACAAAGGGCTTCTTCGAGTTCTTCACGATGCATTACGACGCTCGCGGACACCTGTTCGAAATCGAACCCGCCGGAGATTTGCCCCAATGATGTCGGCGGCTGGGTGGCTGGGTGGCTGGGGCTGAGTCCTCGAAGCCCGCTGCCGTCGGACTGTCCGAATCGCCAACCAGGTCGCGGACCCAACCATCCCCAGCGGGCGGCGCCCGCGGCTTCGAGGCGTGCCACAGGCCGCAGTGACGCAGGAGCTTCTCGATCACGTCGGCCTGCGGCGGCTCGATGAAGGCAGCAGGTGGGCGTCACTGAACGAACTCCGTGCTGATGCTACGCCCTTTTCCGCGCCGGGACGAAGCGGATTTCCACGCGTTTGTTCAGCGCCCCAGCGATCCGGCGGAGCATCGCCAACGAGTGCCCCTCGTAATCGGAATCCTCCAGACGGCAGATCACCGAAGCCGTAGTGCCGACGAGCTTGGCCAGCGCCCGCTGAGAAAGCCCGGCCTGGGTGCGGAGGTCATAGATTTTGCGGGCGATTTCCGCATTCGCCTCCTCCTCGGCCAAGAGAGCCTGCATTTCAGGCTTGTCCCGGAAGTATCGCCGATCCAAGATTTCAACCGCATCGATTGTGGGTTGGTGCTTCTTGCCTGGCATGATTACGGCTCCCGATAAGTGTGTTTGGCCGGGTCGGCGACGAACCTCCTCCGGCGCTCGATGGCTGCGTCGATCTCGCTCGCCGGAACCACGCGTTCCTTGACCAACCCGTGCGACAGGACGGCCGCCGTGGCGCCATGGAAAAAATACAACATCCGATAGTTGACGCCCTGAAAACCGACCCGGAGTTCATACACACCGTCCCGCAAGTAGTCCGCTTCTGGCCTGCGGAGCTCATGTCCTTCGGCGCGGAGGCGACCGATTCGTACGCGGCACTTGACCTTGGCTTTTGCGGGCAGGCGGTCGATCCACTCCAAGAGTGGCACCGATCCGTCGTCCTCTCGGTAAAACACCACGTTGGTTCTTGGCATGCTCGTCCTCGTCATCGCATGTTCGCATTCGTGCGAACAAATGTCAAGCCAGCCTACGCTACATTCGCTCGTGACGAGCGCGGACTTGCTCGGTGTGGCACGGGTCTGGACGTCTAGCTTCGGCCGAGACCTATCAATCCTCAGCACCATTCAGTTCTCCGTCGAGCCTGCGACATGGGGAGAGGCTGTGAAAAAATCGTAGGGTGGGCTGTGCCCACCACAACTGCCTGTGCTTGGTGGGTACAGCCCACCCTACACCTTGTGCAAGCAGCGTTGGCCGATTTGATTCTTTCACAGCCTCGGAGCGCGAGAATCCGGCGTTTCCAATGCTTGCCGCACAACCGCCCGAGGCCTTTGAAGTTGCGCATTTCCTGGCTTTGCCGAGGAAGCACACGAAGCTCCCGGCGTTAGCCGGGAGAGCCGTCCCGCCCCAAACCTACCCCGGAGCCGCGCACGCCACACGGAAGCCGCCAGCGTAAGCTGGCCGGAGCCTCCCGCCCCACACCTATTCGCGGTGCATCGTCCAGGTGCAGGGGCGGGAATACTCCCACCGGCTGACGCCGGGGGCTTCTCGGTGGCGCGGGCGACCGCGGCTAGGTTGTGGGCGGGATTTCTCTCCCGGCTTACACCGGGAGCTTCTCCCCATGCCGCGAAATGCGCAGCTTCAAAGCCCGAGGTCGCGTCCCTGTTCGTCGACTATGGTGTCGACGCCGTACTGCTCGGCATTGCAGCATCCGTAGCACCAAACGGGTTTTCGGGCTGGTGTCGTCAAGAATGAGATTTTGCGGTTAGGCATGGGTGGCGTCGCGAGACGCGGGTCTGTCCTTCAAATTTCATTTCTCGCGGCGGAGACGTCGCGTCAGTACGGGGAGCATTGTCGCCGCGAGAAATGAAATTTGAACGACAGACCCCAGCCGCTGTCGCGACCCGGAAAACCATAAAGTCTCCAAGTGAACGTCAACCGGCCTCGCCACCGTTTGGTGCTAGCAGCGATTGCCGAAACAACTTTTCGGTTTCCCGTCGCCGAGCTGGGGAAGTGATTTCGGCCCCCGTTTGCTTCGGGCACATTCCGGGTTGCCGTGCGGCCCTCCGAGCTGTACAACTTCGCTCTGCCGTCCGGCGGGTCCTTGCAGGCGAAGGTCCCTTGAGAACCAACGATGAAACGCACACTGACGCTGATCGGCCTCGATATCGAAGGCGCGTGGAACATTCCGGTGCTGGCCAACGCAGCCGCTATGTCCGAGGCCGAGTTGCTGTTCGTCCCGACCGCCTCGGGTGGTTGCCAGCCCGCTGTGGATGCCAGCTCGGTAGCGACGATCGACGCTGTCTGGGACCGCTTCGACCACGTGCTCGCCTGCGAGTCGGTGGCGCGCAGTCGCGTGGTCTACGATTACCCGGCTCCGCGTGGGCAGGTGGGGGTGATCGTGGGAAACGAGCGGTGCGGGATTCCCAAGCAGGTTTTGGAACGGGCCGACCAAGTCGTCTCTATCCCCATGTTTGGAGCCGGGATGACGTCTGTGAATGTCGCCGTCGCGGCCGCTATCCTGCTGTACGCCGTCCAGCGCGACCTGGGACGTCGGCGGATCAAAGTCTCGTCGCTGTCCTCACGCGACGTTGACGTCTTGCTGATCGGCCCGGCGGATCCCAGCGAGCTGGGTTCGCTGCTGCGGAGCGTCTGGGCCTTCGGCTGGAAACGGGTCTTCGTGGTGGATAGTCATGGCATCTGGTTTACAGACGATCGCCCCACGGTGTTGGCGGGACGCGCAGCGGCGCGCCGGGAGGTGAACCCGTTGACGATTCGACCCGTTGACGAATTGGACTTCGATCAGTACGACCAGTTCGTGCTGTGCACGGGGGAACCGCGCGGCACGCCCTTGTCCCGCTTCTCGCTGCCCGGACGTGGCAGGCTACTCCTGGTTTACGGGCAGGCTGAACCTAGCTTGCCGACGACGGCGCCCGTGGAGCGGGTGTTCGTCGATCAGGCGGCGGGGGACGTCGAACCCTGCTATCGGCACGCGGGCTCGATTCTGCTCTCCGTGGTGTCGCAGATGCTTAGGCGAGGGCGAAGTGGATAAACGTTTTCGCTATGCCGGTAAGCACGTTCACGATCTGACCGTCGAGGGCATCACCGTACGCGTCTGGGACGTGCGGAGTCCCGATCACCGCGAGGCCATCGAAGCGACGCTACGTCCCTTGGCGAAGGCCGGCTTCGTGCATCCCTTCGTCGCCTTGATGCCCGACTATCATCCGGGCGAAGGGGTCCTGATCGGCAGCGTCATTCCTACACGGGAGGTGATTCTGCCCTCGGTGATCGGGGGCGATCTGGGTTGTGGGATGACCGCTTTGCCACTGCCGATCCGTGGCGACAGCCTGGCTGCAGTTCTGCCCGCTTTGGACGCGGCGTTGCGGGCCAGCATCCCGGTCGGGACGGCAGACAACACGGTCGTCACGCCCCGCGTACGCGACAACCGGCTTTGGCAGCAAGACTTTCGGGCCCCGCTGCTCCCCAATCGCCAGCGCCGAAAGCTCCTGCGGCAGTTCGCTTCCTTGGGCGGCGGCAACCATTTTCTAGAGATCCAGCAGGACGAAGGCGCGCAAGTTTGGATCATGCTCCACTCGGGATCGCGGTACTTGGGAGTCAGCGTGCGGGATTACTACGTGGCCCAAGGCCAGCAGCACAACGGTGTCGACCCGCGGCTGTATCGGCGGATTCCCTACTTGCCGGCCACGTCGCCACTGGCCGAGGATTATCTGCACGACCTGCAGTTGGCGGTCGACTTCGCTCGGGAGAGTCGGCGCGAGATGATGATTCGGGCGCTGGAGGCATTCTGCGCCGTCGTGCCCGAACTACGGGGACGGTCAGCGCACGAGTTCCAGGCGGAAATCTGCGACGTCACACACAACTATGTTGCTCGAGAGCGGCATTTTGACGAAGACCTGTTCGTACACCGCAAAGGCGCGATCCATGTCAGCGCCGGCGAGTTGGGGTTGGTGCCGGGCAGCATGGGGACCTGTTCTTACATCGTCGAGGGACGCGGCAATCGGTTCGGCTTGGATTCGTGCTCGCATGGGGCCGGCCGAGCCATGTCGCGAGCCAATGCCACCCGGAAGATCTCCGACCAGGAATTCCTCGACAGTGTGGCGGGCGTGTTTCATCAGGCTGACTCGCGTCTGAAAGACGAGGCTCCCGCGGCGTACAAGAACATCCGACAGGTCATGCGGGCACAGCGGGACTTGGTCCGCATCCGTCACGAGCTACAGCCACTGCTGTCGATCAAAGGGGCTTGTTAAATTTGTCTGGGAACCTTGTAACAGGAATGCACGATGGCCAAGAAGAAACCTTCTCAAAAAGCGTTGGCGGGGCTGTGCCACCAAATCGATAGCGAGGACGGCATCGATCCGCGTGAGACGCCGCGGACCCGCCGCATGCGCTCAGACGAACGCAAGGACCGCCAACTCTGCAGCCAAGTGGCCGATACCTTGGCCGTGGTGTTCAGCGGGGTGTGCTCCGATGAGGTGCTGCAAGCGATGCAAGTCGTCTCGGTGCAACCGGCGCCCAATGCCACCCAACTCCTGGTGACCGTGCGGGCCGGGCTGCCCGGAGAGACGTTGGATCCGGACGTGGTCCAGGAACATCTCGCCCGGGCCAGCGGCATGCTGCGAGCCGAGGTGACGGCTGCGATCACGCGCAAGCGTGCCCCGAAGCTGATCTTCGCAGTCCTTTGACGATTCGCGGCTTGTCTCCCTCAGCCTTGGCTGTAGGGTGCTGACGCTAGACAGTTTTTCGGGTGATTCGCGTAAAAAATGAGACTTAACGGTTCAGCAGGGACGGGGCGCTAGACAAGGGGTCAGACGTACAGATTTCAGTTTTCGCGGTCGTGTGCCCAAACACATAGAAAGTCTGCTGCCCGCGAAAACTTAATTCTGTACGTCTGACCCCAGGTGCGCGTTCCTTCTCGGCGAAACCGCTAACCCCCTTTCTTGACACCGACTACCCCGAAATCCGTTTGGTACTGGCTCATCGCGGATTTCCACTACTGCAACTTCCTTTTGAATGGAGGTATCGATGAAGACTGGGGCGACTTGGACGGCGGCCGGATGGTCGTTGTGGCTGTTTCCGAGTTGCGCGAGCTGACGCAGGCCGGCGCGGATGAACAGGACGTTGATCCCGTCTTCAGTCCGGACGGCAAACGGGTTCTGTTCACCTCGACGCGAGGTGGCGAAACCGGGATCTGGCGGATGACGCTAGACAGCTCGAAGCCGGAACGGATCTGCGACGGCGATCAGGCGGAATGGTCTCCCGACGGGGCGCAGATCGTGCTGCGGCGTGAGGAACAGATGTGGACCCGCGCGTTGACGACCGGCCGCGAGCAACGCCTGAGCCCTCAAGATTGGCCGCACTGCTCCGGTCCCGCCTGGAGCCCGGACGGCCGGCAGATCGCCTTCGCCTGCCGCTGGGAAGCCGGCAATGCGGTCTTCCGGGTCGCGGCCACCGGCGACCAACCGCAGCCGGTTTATGACAAGCAAGGGGCCTGCGAGCCGCACTGGTCCCCCGACGGCAAACGGTTGGTCTACGAAACCGAGACGCATCTTTACACCATTGACCCCGACGGGAAGAAGAACCGTCCGGTGACGTTTTTTGGCGGCGTCCAGCGGTATGGGCGTTTCAGCCCCGACGGGAAGTGGATCGTCTATTGCCAAGGCGTCTCGGAGCGTGGGCCGTGGGAGCTGTACCGGATTCCGGCCACGGGCGGCACCCCGATCCGGCTGACCGAAGAAGGCTCCGATCTGACCCCGGACTGGAAGTGAGGCCTTTACCGAAAGGTGAGTACATGGGAACCCTGCCCGCATCCGACGACTTCACATCCGAAGTTCCCTCCGACCGGACGTCGCTGATCGATGACCAGCGGATCGCCGACATTGTTCCGCTACCGCCGCCGGCGCATTTGATCCGCTTCTTCCCAGTCCAGGGGACGCCGGTCGAATCGCTGATTGCCCGGACTCGCGACGGCATCCAGCAAATCCTGCGGGGCGAGTCGGACCGGTTCCTGGTCGTCATCGGCCCGTGCTCGATCCACGACCCCGTCGCGGCCGTGGAGTACGCCCGACGCTTGGCGGCCGTCCGCGCTCGCCTGGCCGACGATTTGGAGATCGTGATGCGAGTTTACTTCGAGAAGCCGCGTACGACGGTCGGCTGGAAGGGCCTGATCAACGACCCCTACCTGGACGGTACGTTCCGCATCAATGAGGGCCTGCGCATCGCCCGTGACCTGTTGCTCCAGATCCACCACCTCGGAGTGCCCGCGGGTTCTGAGTTCCTGGACACCATCTCGCCGCAATACATCGGCGACCTGATCAGCTGGGGGGCGATCGGCGCCCGTACAACCGAATCGCAAGTACATCGCGAACTCGCGTCGGGGCTGTCGGCGCCGATCGGATTCAAGAATGGTACTGACGGAAACGTCAAGGTTGCGCTGGACGCAATCGTCGCTGCCAGGCAACAGCACCACTTCCTCTCGGTCCACAAGAACGGCCAGGTGGCGATCGTCGCGACGCGTGGGAACCACGACTGCCATCTGATCTTACGCGGCGGCCTGGCGCCGAACTACGACCCGGAGAGCGTGGCTGCGGCCTGCGCGGCGTTGGTCGCGGCGGACCTCCCGGAACGGTTGATGATTGACTGCTCGCATGCCAACACGAGCAAGCAGTACCGGCGGCAATTGGACGTCGCGGAGGCCGTCGGCGCGCAACTCGCACAAGGCCATCGGCACATCTTCGGCGTGATGGTGGAATCGCACCTGCGGGAAGGTCGACAAGACCTAGTGCCTGGGAGACCGCTCGTCTACGGCCAAAGCATCACGGACGCCTGCCTCGGCTGGGAGGATTCGATCACGCTGCTCGAGTCCCTGGCGGAGCACGTACGAGGGCGCCGAGATGTGCTCCGCCGCTCGGGTGGCCCCCTGTCGTGACCACCCTGCACAAGACAAACACAAGCGATTAACGCTTGGAGAACTGCGTTCCGCGACGAGCGCCGTGCAATCCGTACTTCTTACGTTCCTTCATGCGCGAATCGCGCGTCAAGAAACTGCCGCTGCGCAAGGGCGGGAAGAGTTCCGCATCGAAGGCGAGCAGCGCACGCGCCAGGCCCATGCGGCAAGCGCCGGCTTGCCCGGTGGTGCCACCGCCATTGACCCGAATGTTGATGTCGACCCCGCTACGCTTGCCGACGGCATCCAAGACATCCACCACCGCGCGACGGTCTTTGTCGAGCACAAAGTACTCTTCAAAAGCCCGCTTGTTGATCTTGATAATCCCGCTGCCGGCCCGCACACGAACGCGAGCGACCGAACTCTTGCGGCGCCCGGTGCCCAGTGCTTCCCCGGTAATTTTGTCGATCTTTCCCTGTGCCATAGCTTTTCGTCCGTCCCGCTACTTGATTCCCAATTTGATCGCTTCAGGTTGCTGCGCTTGATGCGGATGCTCGGTCCCCGCATAGACCTTCAACTTGGTTAGCATCTTTCGTCCGAGCTTGCTCTTGGGCAACATCCTGCGGACGGCTTCGCTCAGAATATCCTCCGGACGCTTGGCACGCCGTTCGGCGGCCGTCTCCGAGCGCAGTCCCGTATACCCCGTAAACCAGGTATACTCCTTGTTGTCCCATTTCCTTCCGGTAAAGACGATCTTCTCGACGTTGATCACAACCACAAAATCACCGGTGTCGACGTGTGGCGTGTACGTGGGCCGATGCTTTCCCATCAGGATCGTGGCGATATCGCTTGCAAGGCGCCCCACGATTTTGTCGTGGGCATCGACCAACCACCATTTCTGGGTCAGTTCACCGGGTTTGGCCATGTAAGTCTTTGTGGCAGGCAAGTTCCAACCTCCGACGCTCTTCGAGGGCGTCAATTCGTACCGATCAGCTCCAGCAAATTCCGCAAAGAGAGAAAGTCTACAGATCCTTGGTCTTTGTTTCAAGGGTCACGCGGGAACAAAACTCGCGTTGTCTGGCAGGCAAGACCAGGGGCGACGGATTCCGGCGCCCCGATTCGGCGGATACCAAGGTGGGATGTTTCATCGGCCCATTGTCAACCACGAGACACGTCATTCCGTAGAAAAGCGGTTGGTTTTCCTTTCCACTCGGCAAGCGACTGGCCACTTCTGACTATCGCCTGGGAAGTCTCGCTGTAGTCTCGGAATGGACATAAACAGCAATGCAGTAACTACTTAGAGTGAAGCTTCGCGGGTGAGGCAATGGCTTACTCGGAGGCTGTGAAAGAATCAAATTGGCCGACGATGCTTGCACAAGGTGTAGGGTGGGCTGTGCCCGCCATGCACAATCAGTTGGGGTGGGCACAGCCCACCCTACGATTTTTTCACAGCCGGCTGAAAAGACTCGAGAATGCCCCCGGCTTGCCCGGGGGATCGTTACGGTTCACGCTACAGCCCGTCTCAGATGACCTTGCACCGATGCTAGCTGTTCCGAGCAACGAACGTGAGGCACCCCCGGGCAAGCCGGGGGCATTTTACTTACAATTGGACTTTCCCAGCAGGCTCCTCCGGCTTGCGGTTAAACAAGGTTTTTTCCAAAGAATGGCGCAGTTCAACCGGCTGGTTCTCACGACAACTCTGGCACTGGCGACCGCGATTACGTTGGTGGGGAGTTCTAGGTTGCCTAGGAAATGGGAGGGCGAAGATCCTGCTGAGCCTTGGGCAGCGCGCGGCTTGGCAGTCGCCTCGTTCTCCCAGCCTTACGTTCCATGGACAGCACAAGACTCAATCCGTTTGAGGTCGGCCTGCGACGAAAGAGCCGCCGAACTGCGAAGTCAGTCACGCGGTCAGCTAGCGGTGCTGGTGCGTGCCCCCTGGATCCTCGCGGGCGAAGCGACCGCTGCCGAACTTCAGACGACCTACGAAGTCACGATCGAGCCCGTGTGGCGCGCGATGTCGCGAGAATATTTCCATACGGCTCCGGATCGGCCGATCACCGTGTTGTTGTGCTCCACGGAACGAGCCTATCGAGATTGGGCGGAGCAGCTGTTCTTCGATCGCGACGTTTCTCGCTTTGGGTACTACAAGCCAGGTCGTCGCACGATTGTCGTCAATCTGGCCGAGGGCACCGGCGCCCTGCTCCACGAAATGACGCACGCACTCATGGCCTGTGATTTCCCCGACGCGCCCCTCTGGTTCGAGGAAGGCTTGGCCAGCCTCCACGAGGCCGCAGGACTGGAGGTGAGTGCCCAGGGAACGAGTCTGAAAGGGCGGGTGAACTGGCGGCTGCAAATCCTGAGACGATCGATCCGTAACGGACGACCGCCCTGTCTCCAGACGCTGTTTCAGGTCCGCGAGCTGCGCGGCCCGGATGAAGCCATCCGGTATGCGGAAGCCCGCTACTTCTGCCTGTTCCTGCAAGACGAGAACCTGCTGACTGCATACTACCAGCGACTTCGTCACAGTGGCGACAGGGATCCCCGGGGGGAGCATGCCTTGAAAGAGATCTTGTCAGACGCCAGTTGGACCGCACTGGATGCCCGGTTCCTCCGCTGGCTCTCGTCACTTGAAGATGTCACGCGGCCTGGTTCCCACGCTCTGCGTGGGAACCCAAGCTTTCGACGCTCCGCGTCGCACGGATGGACGCAGAGCGTCCAAACTGGCGTTCCCACGCAGAGCGTGGGAACGAGTGAACCTGATCTTCCTTGGTAGGTTGGCCTTTCCAGGCTGACGTTCATTCCGCGTCAGGCTGGAAAGCCTGACCTACTTGGCTGCGGCTTCGCCGCCCAACGTGAAAATTTCGGTCGGCCGGTGTACACTGACGGCCATCGCGATCGAGCCGCTTCGGCCAGACAACTCATGATTTAAGCAACGCCCACCCCAACCCAAGGAGTTGACCGTGTCCTGGAAGCCGACAACCCTCTGGCAAATCATCTGTCGCAGTTGGACCACACCAACCTTCGGGTTGCTCGCGTTGTCCCTGATCGCCACTCCGTCTCGCGGCGCAACACCCGTGCTGGCCGTACCGGCCAGCGAGGCCCCGCAACACGTGACGGCCCCCTGGCCCAAGGACGCCCAGGGTGAACCGACGGGAGGCTGGGAGCTCGTTGAGACCGGTGAAGACTCGAAGGCCCCGGTAGCCATGCAGCGGACGGCCCAAGTCGCTGCCGACGGCACGGTGGCCGACGAACACGGCGCATTGTTGGCCACCCTTCCGCCGAAATCCGGCGTGCAGGCCAATCGCAGTTTCACGCTACGGCCTCGTGCCGCCAAGCAGGCTGCAGCGTTTTCCCTGTTTCGCTTCGAAGACAGCGGCGAGAAATCGGTGAAGCTCTGGGAAGGCGAGCGGCCTCTGTTCGTCTACAATCACGGTGTGATCACCAACGAGAAGGTGGTGGAGCAGGATCGTCGTGGGGCGCGGGCCTGCTACGTGCATCCGGTCTGGGGCTTGAACGGCGAGGTGCTCACCGACGACTTTCCCGCCGACCACTATCACCATCACGGGATTTTCTGGGCTTGGCCGCATGTGCTGATCGAAGGCACGGAATACGACCTCTGGACGTACAACAATATTCAGCCGAAGTTCGTCCGCTGGCTGTATCGCCAAACCGGCCCGGCGGCCGCCGTGTTGGCTGTCGAGAACGGCTGGTTCGTCGGCGACAAACAGGTCCTGACCGAGCGTGTCTGGCTGCGCGCCTTCCGCAGCGGTGAGGACGAACGCTCGCTGGACATCGCGATGGTCCTGATCCCTGGTGATCGGCCGGTGACCTTACGGGGCGCCGAGGGCAAGAGCTACGGCGGTCTGACGATGCGGTTTGATGTCTGGCCGCGCCGCGACTCGGCCGTCCGAGCACCCGGGCACACGGTCCGCCTGACGGGTGACTCGCTGGCCGCGCCGGAAGATCTTTCCAACACCCGCTTGCCCTGGGCGGATCTGAGTGCTCAGTTCCCAGGCAGCCCGCAGCGCAGCGGCGCCGCGGTCTTTGTGCATCCTGGCCATCCGGATCATCCGCCCAGTTGGCTGACGCGCTGTTACGGCGTCCTCTGCGTCGGTTATCCGGGCGTGGACGCCCGGACGTTCGAGGCCGGCGTGCCATTCCGCTTGGACTACCGAGTCTGGGTCCACAAGAGCGAGGTCGACCAGGAGCGTCTCGGCCGGCACTACGAAGCGTACGGTGCGGGCGCCAAGGCGAGTTGGAAACCCTAGTGCGTCGTCAAGGCTTAAGCTTGGGGTGACCGCTGCGGTGGCGTAAGCTTCCAGCTTGCGTTTGACGCGATGAATCGAAAGGCAAGCAGGATGCTTACCCCACTTTTTAGCCTTGAAGACGCACTAGGCCAGAACGGCTATAATTCCGGGGACGCTTGCCGTCCGCCGACCCTACGGAGACCACGACCGTGCCGATTCACGATTGGAGCCACGTTGCCTCAGGAATCTTTCACCACTTCCACCAGGCCTGGACGATCGAAATTAGCCATGCACTCAACGGTGGCGGTTTGCCGCCCGGTTTCTTCGCGATGGCCGAGCAGATTGTCAGCGGTCCCATCCCCGACGTCGTCACTTTGCAGCGGCCTCCGCGGCCAGGCGATCGACCGCAGTCGAACGGAGTCGCCCTGGCCGAGGCGCCGCCGCAAGCTCGTTTCGTCACCTCGGCCGAGCCGGATCGCTACGCCCGCAAGGCCAACCGCATCTTGATTACACACTCCCTTGGTCAGGTTGTCGCCGTGATCGAGGTGGTGTCGCCGGGGAACAAGAACAGCCGGCACGCTCTCCGGTCGTTTGTGGAGAAAGCGGAGGAGCTGTTACGGCGGGGAATCCACCTCTTGGTAATCGACTTGTTTCCGCCCTCGCCACGCGACCCGCAGGGTATCCATAAGGCAATCTGGGACGAGATTCAGGACGAGCCGTTTGAATTGCCGACCGACAAGCCCCTGATCGTCGCCGCGTACTCGGCTGGCGAGCCGTGGATCGCCTACGTCGAGCCGGTGGCGGTTGGCGACCCGCTGCCGGGGCTGCCCATTTTCCTGGAACCGGGGAGGTACGTCCCCGCGCCCTTGGAGGCGACGTATGAAGCGACGTGGGCCAAGTGCCCTGAGGCGCTGCGGGAAGCAGTCGAAAATCCTGCTGCCTAATCCCTGGAGAGCATTTTTCTCGTTCCGACGCTCTGCGTCGGAACGCAAGCCACGGACGCTCTGCGTCCTTGAGCAGACGACGCGGAGCGTCAAAATACTTGCGTTCCCACGCAGAACGTGGGAACGAGAGAAACACTAGCGGCTGCTCCGGTGAACTTCGTTTATGGTGCGTTGATTTTCGTCAGCCCTTCCAGGCTGACGCTTGGTTCGCGTCAGGCTGGAAAGCCTGACCTACCTTCTCGACAGGCAGGACAGCTATTGGCCAAAATACGACACGCACGCGGACAGCAGCCCTCCGCCGGCTTTGCAGGCTGGTGCGCGGCGACGATTTTCTTGGGGGCCTTTCTGCTGTTTCAAATTCAACCCGTCATCGGCAAGATGATCCTGCCGTGGTTCGGCGGCAGTCCGGCTGTCTGGACGACCTGCATGCTGTTCTTTCAAATCCTGCTGCTGGCCGGCTATGCCTACGCAGATCTGCTCGCGCGTTGGTGCTGGCCAGCGCGGCAAGCGGCCTTGCATGCGGTGCTGCTCGCCGCGGCACTGATGACGCTGCCCATCACGCCCGGTGTCGTCTGGCGGCCGCCGGATGGTTCTTATCCGATGTGGCGCATCCTGCTGCTGCTCGCCGCTTGCGTCGGGCTGCCTTATTTCCTGTTGTCGGCCACTTCTCCGTTGGTCCAGGCCTGGTTTGCGCGGGTGTATCCGGACCGGTCGCCCTACCGGCTATACGCACTCTCGAACATCGGCTCGCTGGGCGCGCTGCTGTCGTATCCGTTCGTGGTCGAGCCGGCGCTGACGAGTTATCAACAAGGCGTGATCTGGTCCGTGGCGTTCGTCGTGTTCGTCGGGGGCTGTGGTTGGTTGGCCAGGTACTTGTGGCGAATGCCGACGGCGCAAAGAGCAGGTCGCGACGGCTCGGCGGGACCTCCGGGGAGTGACGCTTCAGGTCCCCGCCGGCCTGCGGGATCTACGGCGTCGCCGTTCGGCGAAAAGGCGACGGCACCCGGTTGGCAAGATCGCGGGGTCTGGCTCCTGCTGCCGGCCCTGGCCTCGACGATGCTGCTGGCCGTGACCAATCACTTGTGTCAGGATGTCGCCGTGGTGCCCTTCCTGTGGATCGCCCCGCTCAGCCTGTATCTGCTGTCTTTCATCCTCTGTTTCGATCGGGAAGCCTGGTACGTGCGCCGTTGGTTCGCGCTGGGCGCGGCGTTGGGCATCCTGGCCGCCAGTTACTTGGCGCAGTGGAATTTTGTCGAGGCTTTCCTTAGCGAGCGAAATTGGCACTGGCCGTGGGCGAACCCCAAAGGCAATGCGCGGCTGGAGATTTTCGTCTACCTGACGCTGTTCTTTCTGCTGTGCATGGTCTGTCACGGAGAAGCCGTGCGGCGTAAGCCGGTCGCGTCGCGGCTGACCGCGTTCTATCTGACCGTGGCGGCTGGCGGAGCGCTCGGCGGCGTCTTGGTGGCCGTAGTCTGCCCGTGGTTATGGTCGTCGTTCCTGGAGTTGAACGTGGGCTTGGTGCTCGGTTTCGGGCTCAGCCTGGGCGTGTTCCTGATCGACGCCTATCCGCGGTGGTTGACCCGCACCTCGCCGCTGCTGAAGACCGTGGGGGCGGTGCTGGGCGTGGTGGTCCTGGCCGTGGTCGTCTCGGCCCAATGGCAGGCCTGGGATCGCGAGGGCGGCTTGGTGCGAGTCCGCAACTTCTACGGCGTGCTGACTGTCCGGGAACGCTTTCCGAACGATCCCCAGCGGCGCGGGCTGGCTTTGTACCACGGTGCCACGCAGCACGGTTACCAATTCCTGGCGGAAGAGAAGCGTCGCATCCCGACGAACTATTTCGTCGAGCGCAGCGGCGTCGGCCGGGCCCTGCGTTGTGCCCAGCGTAACGGGCCGCTCCGCGTTGGTGTGATCGGCTTGGGAGCGGGCACCCTGGCGACCTATGGGCGGCCGGGCGACACGTTCCGGTTCTACGAGATCAACCCGCTGGTGATCCAACTGGCCCAGGAGCAGTTCACGTTCCTGCAGCAGAGCCTCGCCAAGATCGAGGTGGTGGCCGGCGACGCCCGACTCGGATTGGAGCGGGAGGAGTCGCAGGAACGGCAGGAGTTGTTCGATGTCTTGGTCCTGGACGCCTTCAGTGGCGACAGTATCCCCGTGCATCTGCTGACGCGGGAGGCTGTGGCCTTGTATCTCCGCCGTTTGAAGCAACCCGACGGCGTGATCGCGATGCACATCAGCAACCGCTACTTGGATCTCGTGCCGGTCGTGGCGAAGCTCGCGGCCCTGTACGAACTGGAAGCCGCCGTGATCACTAACCAGGAATTGGATGAACTGATCGTGCTGCCGTCCCAATGGATGTTGCTGACCCGCAATCGTCCGTTCCTACGGCAGGACGGTATTCGAGAGGTCGCGCGGATACCGCGGCTGGTCGAGGGCTTTCCGGTCTGGACCGATCAGTACAATAACCTGTTCCAGGTCTTGCGACGTCCCGTGTCGAGGGCGGAGTAATGTCACAGAGGAGGATCCCATGAGAGTCATTGCCTTGCGAATGTTTCTGGGTGTCGTGACCGTATCGTGGGTGGGGCTGCTGAGTGTCTGTGGTGCACCGCCAGAGACCTTGGGCAAGATCGAAAGACTCGATCCAGCCTGCGACAAACTGCTGCCTCCGGACGCCAAGATCGAGATCCTGGCCAAGGGGTTCACCTGGACCGAAGGCCCGGTTTGGGTGCCGGAAGGCGGTTACCTACTGTTCTCCGACATCCCGCGCAACTCGGTCTTCAAGTGGAAAGCGGGCGAGGGCATCAGCCTGTTCCTTTGTCCGTCGGGGTACTCCGGCAATACGTTCTACGGCAAGGAACCGGGCAGCAACGGGCTGCTTCTGGATCGGCAGGGGCAATTGGTCTTGTGCCAACACGGGGATCGGCGGATAGCCGTGCTGACCCGCCAGGGCGGCCAGCGGACGTTGGTCGACAGTTACCAGGGCAAGCGGCTGAACAGCCCCAACGATGCCGCCTACAAATCAAACGGCGACCTGTACTTCACCGATCCGCCTTACGGCTTGCCCAACGGTTTCGCGGATCCGCGCCGCGAACTGGACTGCTGCGGCGTCTATCGCCTGACGCCCCAAGGGGAAGTGACCCTGCTCACGGCCGAGATGACGCGGCCGAACGGCATCGCCTTCTCGCCGGACGAGAAGACGCTGTACGTGGCTCAGTCCGATCCGGCCGCCGCCCTCTGGAGAGCCTTTCCGGTTCAGGCGGACGGGACGTTGGGAAAAAGCCGTCTGCTGTACGACGCGACCCAGTGGGTGGGGAAACGGCCGGGGTTGCCGGACGGGCTGAAAGTGGATCGAGCCGGGCACCTCTGGGCCACGGCCCCCGGCGGCGTGCTGGTGCTGACGCCGGACGGCAAGTTGCTCGGACGTTTGAACACCGGTGTGCCGACCTCCAACTGCCAGTTCGGCGAGGACGGCAAGACCCTGTTCATCACCGCCGACGCCTACCTGTGTCGTGTGCGGACGCTGGCCACCGGGACCAAATCATTCCAGTAGGGTGGGCCAAGGGAGCGGGTATCTTTCTGGTTCGGTCTTCATCCGTGCTCTGACTCTGCCATCCGTGCGAGAAACAGAACCCTTCAGGCTGATGCGGATGTCGGCTGGAAGTCCCGACACGATTCTCGCCCCCTAAATGTTGCAGGTGCTTGGCCCGTAGTAGAATACGCCGAGTGGCTGTGCAAGACCGGCCGTAGAATTACGACGTTCGGGCTTTGGATCGAGGTAAGCGAAGACCGAGTCACAGTTCACCCAAAAGCTTATTGCCTAGAATGTCCCCTTTTCTGGTCCGTTTTGGCTGTGATCGCCTCTTTGTACGCCGCTGGCTACCAAGATTGACTGCCCGTCGGGTGAGGGCGTCTACCCTTCTGCGGCACGTCCCCTGGTTGGCAGAAAACGGCTGGGGGCGTAGACTGTTGAAAAGACGTGGGAATCCGAGCCTGATGGTGTGCAAACGGCGCGGGGTACGGTGCCCTCCCCGCGAGACGGATGATGTTCTCGATCGACTATGCTAAAGGTGTGGCCAATGATCTCGCCGGGTTGCGGGCGTTCGAGCGCAGACAGATGCTGGACCAGATCGAGGAACAGCTGACGCACCAGCCTACTCAGGAAACGCGAAACAAGAAACTGCTGCCCGGCCTGAAGCCACCGTGGGATGAAGAGCTGCCGGTGTGGGAACTGCGTGTTGGGGAGTACCGGGTATTCTACGATGTTGATGATGCGGAACGGTTGGTCACGATCCGCGCGATTCGGCGCAAACCGCCGCACGCAACCACGGAGAGAATTCTGTGAAAACATTGGGAATGGAACAAGCGACGCTTGACCTTTGTGTTCGTGAATCGCAGGGGGAACGTGTGCTGCTAACTCGCGGCGGGCATCCGGTCGCGCTCGTGGTGGGGCTGGAAAATCTGGATCAAGAGCAGTTGGAACTCGGCACGAGCGACACGTTTTGGCAACTGATCGCGGTGCGTCGCAAGCAGCGCACAGTGACTCGTGCGGAACTGGAACGGTTGGCCGGCGAGGCCGCCGACCGAATGTAGCCCCGAGTGAACCGTGCTACGAAGCGGAGACGGTTAACTTATTGCGTGAGGTCGAGGAGCGGGCTGGGGCTTCGCTTAGGCTCAGCCGCCAGCCACCCTGACGCCCCCGTTCAGAACGGTTCGAAGTCCTTGGGGAAACGCAGCACCAACCACTTGCTTTCCGCTGCGGCCAAGTGTTCCCAGCCGAGCAGCTTGTACAGCTGGACCCGCTGCTCGAAGTACTGCACGTCGGGTTCGGCGGCGGCGATGAATTTGTTCAGCAGGGCCAACGCTTGCCCGTACCGCTGCTGACGCCACTGGCGGCGCGCGGGGAGTAACGCAGAGCGGCCTTCCGCCGGATCGACCCACTTCTGCAACTGGGCGTAGTTGGCTTCAAACGCTTCCTCCTGGGCTTGGTGATCGGCGAGCGGGTGCTGCAGCAGGACCTCCGGCAACTCTCGGTCGGCCAGGGCCAGTCCCTTGCGAACCAGCGCGTCGACCAACAGTGCGCGACGGTCGAGCATGTCCCGCGCGTGCTCGGCGACGGCCGGGTTCTCGGGGTTCGGCTTGACGCCGAAGTACTGGGCCAGTTGATTTTGATCGACACGTTTCACAATTTCATCGGCCGCCTGGACGATCGTGTCCAGACGTTGCAAGCGTTGGTCCGCGGAGTCTTCCCGGTGCAACAACACCGCCAGCAGCGGCAGATGGTCCGGATACTTGGCTTGTAGTTGATCCGCCAGATCGCGGAACAGGCCGGCGTCTTTCTTGCTCGCCAGTTTTCGCAATTGCGACACCTCGAAATCCCGCACTTCGTCGGCCAGCATCGGGAGCGTCTGCTCCATGGGGACGTGGGCCGCTGCGTCGCCAAGTCGCGTCCCAGCTTGCTCTGCGGGCGGTGCGACCCACAGGAATCGGCAACGGTCCGCGCGCGGACCTTCACCACTGCGTGGTGATTCGGAGAAACTCGCCGTACCCATCAGCCAGTCTCCCGGTTTCACCTCCGCGGGCAAGTCAGCGGCGTCCGGGCCACAGAAGTACAACGCCACTTGTTCGCCGGCTTGCAGCGATTTCTCGGTCAATTCGCGGCCGCCGACCACCGCCGCCGCCTTGGTGGGAAAGACGCGAATCGGGACGGACTTGGCCAACGGCTGTTCCACGTACATGACGGCGCGATGGAGTTCCTGCAGCACGGCGGGATCGTCGTGACGCAACGGCAGTCGCACGGTGTACTGGCCCTTGTCCAATTTCAGGGACGAGGTGGACGTTACGCCGCCCACCGCCACACGGCGTTTGTGGGCGTCGAACAGCATCCATACACCACCGCCAAACGGTGAATCGTAGAGGGGTTCGTCCGTCTGCGGAAAACGCAGCGTGATCGGCGCGGCGGTCTCGACCTGGAACTCGTACCGCAGCAGCAGTTCATACCGCTGTTTGCCGTCGGGCTGGCGGTCGCGGTTAGGATCCAGCGGCCGGACTTCGTCGCGCGCGGGAAACACGAGGCTTCGCCGCTTCGTCAACGAGGCTTTCGGAACGATCGTCTCGCGGTGCAGCAGCGAGCCGATTTCGACGCGTACTGGAACGTGATTGCCGGGCAACTGGATCTCGCGATCCTCGGCCATCAGCCCGCGAAATTTCAGGTCGTATTCGAGTTTCGTAAGACCGTAGCTCGACCAGTCCTGCGCCACACACAGTTCCAGCGTGCGGCCATCGTCGACGGCCAAGGTGTACGTAATCTGCTCGCCCGCGTTGAGCTTCACATGATGTTTGTTGTCCGTGCGGGTGAAGAGCTGGTCTGGCACTCGCTGCAGTGCGTGGATCAAGAACTTCTTCGGCTCGCCGTGGTCGACGCGGCGCAACTTCAGCTCCGCCCAGGTGGCGCCGTAGGGCACGGCCAGGAACCGCCGCTCGGTTTTCCCGGAGGCCAATTCCAGGGCGGTCTTGTACAGGCTGGACTCGGGGTTGCGGGGCGGGGAACTGGTGGCTTCCGATTCCTTTTTCTCTTTCGGCTCCGGGGGGCCTTCGCCAGCCTCCGGCCCCTCGTCCGCACGGGCGGATAGGTTATGACAGAGGATCACCGTCACTGGTACGCGAAACAGCGGTCCCCGGTCCCGGTCGGTGGCCTCGTAGCCCAGCACCTCGGCAAAATGCACACCCGGCTCCAGGTGCCGCGGATCCACGTTGACCTGGATCGTGCGGCCCTTGCTGGTCAGCAACACGGCCTCGCCGGTCCGCACCCAAGGGGCCGTCGACTCCAACACCAGCTTCAGTTCGAAGTCAATCTTAGCGGCATTGTCGACGTCATGCGGAAAGCGCGGTTCGAGTTTCACCGTAGAGTCTGAGGAACGCCGCGTCTCGTACAGCTCGCGCAGATAGATTCCGCGGCCTTGGTCGTGGCCGGACAGCTCGATCTGAAAGCGCGCTAACTCGCCAGCCGCAGCGGTGTACTTCACCAAGTGCGTGTAGGCCTGGTCGACTTGGATCAGCCCAGCCCCTTGCGTGAAGGCGTCCGCCCGTTCGATGTTGCGGGCCGTGTTCGCCAACGCGCGGAGCAGGCTGTTGGGCGAGTAGCGGTGACTTTCGGCCTTCATCGCCGAGATCAGCAGGGCGATCGCGCCACAGGCGTTCGGCGACGCCATGGAAGTCCCCTTCATCGGCAAGTGGTGGCTTAGGGTCCACGTCGGGACCGGGGAAATGGCGCCGCCCGGGGCGAGCAGATTCACCCCCAGATCGCCGTCAAACGTCGGTCCGCGTGAGGTCCAGGTGTAGGCCATCGGCTTGAGCGGATGCCGCACCGTATCTTCGGCGGCGGCCATCTGCGCGGAGACGTAGGCCCCGACGCCGATCAGCGCCGAGGACGTGCCGCCCGGCGCGACCACGCTGGACAGGGCCGGTCCGTCGTTGCCCGCGGCCGCCACGAACACGACTCCGTGCCGGTCCACCAGATCCTCGAACAGCTCCACCAGACGGCCGCGATTCGGGATGCTGGTCGCCATCCCGTAGCTCAGGTTGACCAGATCGCAGCCGTTGTCCAGGACCGTTTTCAGGCCCCGCGAGATGCCGGACATCGTTTCCATGCCACCCAGTCGCGTATCACCGATCTTGACCGACACAAGCTGCGCGCCGGGGGCGATCCCGTTGAACTCCGGTTCCTTGGGGAAGTAGCCCGCCACGATCCCGGCCACGTGCGTGCCGTGAGCATCGTGTTGGGTGACCAGCGACAGGCGTCCGCCTTCGTCGTACACATTCACGGTGAAATTGAGTTCCGCCCCGCCGCCGAACGTGGCATATTGACGTTCGGCACGATAGTCTGTGAGCGGCTTCTCGTCGGTCAAGTCGCCGTCTTCATTCGTGTCCACGGCCGCTCGCCAGCATTGGCCGTCATGGAACACCACACAGTCGTAGACAGGACCCGGATCCTCGAATTCCTTGGCCGCCTCGGTCAGCTGCTCCAAGCGGACTTTCCTGTCAGCGTGGGCTTGCTGCTCGGCGGCAGACGGTGCGGGATGCTCGGCCTCCCACGCGGCGAGCTGCCGCCGCAACTGTTCTTCGGCCGCGCATTGTTCGGATTCGAACGTCTCGCGGCGTTCCTGCTTCAAGCGGTCGATGAGATCACGCGGGAAGAAGTCAAACCCGCGTTTCAAACCGACGTGGAACTCGCGACCCGGTTTGAGCCAAGCTGGGGACAGCTTGAGTTGCCGGCCGCTGAGGCCCTGCAGCGTGTCCCCAGTGGGTGTTCGCAGCTCCCGCGTGTCCACATCGCCGCTGCCGGTACCGTCGACCAGGTCGATAATCTTGGGCTGGCCGGAGGAAGTGACTTGCAGTCCGGCCACCCCCGGATCGATGCCGGTGTCGAGTATCGCCACGACCACGCCGCGTCCGTCGTACTTCGGATGCTCCTCCAGGAACCGCAGGGCGCCGATTTCTTCTTTCGGCAGCAATCCCGCCGACGGGAACTCCTTCGGTTCCTCGCCGCAGTCGGCGACCACCGGGAACCCCGCCGACGCCAACGCTAGGACCGCGGCGGCGACTCTCAAGTTGACTCTCATGAACGATGCACCTCTCGACAGGAAAGACTTGCGCAGGACTTGTCTAAGCAATACGCCCGCGCTCGCAGACGACACGCAGGCCGCACATTATAGCCAACACTCCAAGGGTTTTCCGGGGTTTACGGTACAGTTTCTGCGATTCAGACGTAAGGACCGGCGTATCAATAAGTGTCGGCGCAGGAGTAACTTGGTCAATTTTGCGTAGGACGAATTGGCGATCCGGCCGGTACTTCCCGGCCGGATCGCCAATCCGTCCCACGGTTAGTCGCTCAACTTATTCCCGCGCGGGGGCTAAGTGGCTGTAAAGAAATAGCCTGGCAGATCGGTGGTAGGACGGATTGGCACTTCGGCCCCGAAACATCGGGCCG